>CAZSWL010000263.1:0-8642 GCA_964610725.1 uncultured Bauldia sp. | reverse complement strand
TATGTGAGTATCAGGACTTCATGACGATGAAGCTCACGGGCGAACGCGTGGGCAGCCTCAGCAATGTCTCGCTTCGCTGGCACTATTCTACCGATCGCGGTGGGTGGCCGATCTCGCTGATCGAGGAGCTCGGGCTCGGAGCCCTGAAGGACAAATGGCCGGGTAGCGTCGTTGCAGCGGGCGACTTCATTGGCACCCTCAGCAAGAAGGCCGCCGACGAGCTTGGACTTAGCACATCGGTCAAGGTGGTCCAGGGCGGTGTCGATGCGCTGGTCGGCATCATCGGCCTCGGCGTGGCCAAACCCGGCCAACTTGCGCTGATCACGGGCTCATCGCACCTCCAGTATGGTGTCACCGACAAGCCGATCTTCGCGCACGGCATTTGGGGCGCCTACGACAACGCGATCTATCCCGGCCGCTACCTCGTCGAGGGTGGGCAGACGTCGACGGGATCGATCGTGGAGTGGCTCGGCCGTCTGATGAATGGAACGATGGACCTCGACGAGCTCAACCGCAAGGCAGCGGAACTCGAGCCGGGTAGCGACGGCCTCATCGTGCAGGACCATTTCCAGGGCAACCGCACCCCCTATACCGATTCATTGTCGCGTGGCGCCATCATTGGCCTGACCCTTGCCCACGAGCCGTATCACGTCTTCCGCGCCATCATGGAAGGGATCAGCTTTGGTACCCGCCTGATCCTCGACACCATGGCCGAGGCTGGCTTCCGCGGCGAGGAGATCACCATAGGCGGCGGCGCCAGCGCTTCGCCGCTGTGGCTGCAGATTCACGCCGATACGGCCGGGCTGCCCGTCGTCGTTCCGGCCTCGCGCGATGCCCCTTCGGTGGGAGCTGCAGTCCTTGCCGCCAAGGGCGCGGGCCATTTCGACAGCATCGACGAGGGTATTGCCGCCATGGTGAAGCCGGGCATGCGCATCGAACCCCGCAAACGCGAATCCGCACTCTACAACGAGATCTACGCGCGTTACCGCGCCCTCTATCCGGCGCTGAAATCCCTACCGCAAATCCACTGAGGAAACCATGTCTTCGCAAACAGACGCTTTTGCCGCGTTCGACGTGACCGACCGTGTCGCGGTCGTCACCGGCGGCGCGCGCGGGATCGGCCGCGCCATCGCTGAAGTTCTCGTGCAGGCCGGTGCACGGGTCGCCGTCGCCGACCGCGACGTGGACGCTGCCGTGGCGACCACGCGCGACCTCAACGCCATCCGCGCGGATGCGGCGATCGCCGTTGAGATGGACGTCACGTCCAAGGCGAGCATCGCGGCGGCCGCCGCCAAGATCGCGCGGGCCCTCGGCGCCGTCGACATCCTCGTCAACAATGCCGGCATCGTGAAGAACGCGCCGGCGGTGGAGGTTACCGAGGAGGACTGGCGCAGCGTCCTCGACGTCAATCTGAATGGCGTCTTCTACTGCTCGCAGATCTTCGGCAGTGCGATGGTCGCGGCGCAGAAGGGCGCCATCGTCAACATCGCCTCGATCTGCGGGAGTGTGCCGGTCCACCCGCAGCCGCAGGCCGCCTACAACGCCAGCAAGGCCGGCGTCAACCTGCTGACCAAATCGCTTGCCGTCGAGTGGGTGAAGAGCGGTGTCCGCGTCAATGCCGTCGCGCCCGGCTACGTCTCGACTGAACTCACGCTCGCCGGCCGCAGCAATCCGGACTGGTTTCCGGTCTGGCTCGCGTCGACTCCGATGGGGCGTCTCGCCGAACCGGTGGAGATCGCCAGGGCTGTCCTGTTCCTGGCCTCGGACGCGGCGAGCTACATCACCGGCACAACGCTGATGGTCGATGGTGGTTACACGGCCATCTGAATTTTCGCGAAGGACAGGGAAATGGCTCAAGAAAAACAGTCGAAAATAGCCTTGGTCACCGGCGCGAGCCGCGGCATCGGTCGGGCGATAGCGCTCGGATTGGCGGCACGCGGCTTTGCCGTGGCGCTCAACGACATCGAACGCCAGCGGCAGGCGCTTCAGGCGGTCGCCGATGAAATCGCCGCCGGTGGCGGGACGACCCTTCTCGTCATCGCCGACGTCAGCAAGAAGGCGCAGGTGCAAGAGATGGTGTCGGCGATCGTTGCGAAATTCGGCCGCATCGATGCGATCGTCAACAACGCCGGCATTCTCATTGCCGGCACCGTGGAGGAGCTGCCCGAGGAGTCATGGGACGCTGTGCTCGACGTCAATGCGAAGGGCACGTTCCTTGTGACCCAGGCCGCCCTCCCGATCATGAAGATGCAGGCCTACGGACGGATCGTCAACATTGCCTCGATTGGCGGCAAGCAGGGCGCTCCGCTGCAGGCGCACTACTCGGCTTCTAAAGCGGCGATCATGGGCTTCACCCGTGTTCTTGCGCAGGAAGTCGGCGAGCAGGGCATCACCGCCAACTGCGTTTGTCCCGGCATCATCTATACGGAGATGGGACGCGTCAATCTGGACGACCCGGCCGTTCGCGAGGCCTGGCGCGAGAAAACCGCCTTGCGGCGGATCGGCGAGCCCGAAGATGTTGTCGGCGCGGTGGCGTTTTTCGCCTCCGACGACGCGGCATTCATCACAGGCCAGTCGCTGAATGTCGACGGGGGAATCGTCCTGAGCTGATCCGCGCGAGCGGTGACTGGCGAGGCCGCGAGCAGCCGAACAGGCCGCGGCGCCGCTTCGCCAGGCCCTCCGTCATCACGCGGGGCAACGCCAAGCACGCCAAGCCGATCCGGATTCACTGTGGGCGTCGAGAAAACGAGGCTATTCAGGCGTTCACGAGTGAGCGATGGCTTTGTCACAAAAAGCCATCGTGAACCGCGGCCGGAGGCGGACCTCAATGGGCAAGGAAATCTCGCACGATGCCATTGAATTTGTTGGCATTTTCGAAAAACATGAAATGCGAGCCCTTGTCCGCCTCACTGAAGATCTCGACGCGCGCGCTGGGGATCTGCTCCGCTATCCAGCGCTGCGACCGGGCCGAGAAAATGCTGATATCGCCGCCGATGACCAGCGTCCTGTTGCGGATGGTCCCGATCTCGCGGCGCCAGTCGAGCGAAACGTGGTCGTGGTGAAGCTCGGCCGCATATGGTCGGGGCAGCTTGATGTTTTCTGATGCGATCCAGCCAAGATCGTCCTCGCTGATGGACGACGTGAACATGCCGCGTATGAGCTCCTTGGTCGCCGCCGCATCGGTCGCGGCGACAACACGCCCCTCGAACTGCGCAAGCGCCTTGAAATCCGGAAAAAGGCAGCCGGCAGTCGCTTTCGTTTCGTCGTCCCAGCCCGGCTGGGCGACAACGGCCGGTGCCTGATCGACCATGATCAGGCGGCCGAGCGGCCGCTCGTCACCGAACATCGACAAATATGACCAGATGATCGAGCAACCCATGGAGTGGCCGAGCACATCCGGTTGCTCGAGACCAAGCCGGCCGATCACGTCGTAGAGGTCCTTGGCCAGGCGCTGTATCCTGTAGCCGCTTGCCGGCTTCTCGGACTCGCCGTGGCCGCGCATGTCGATCGCGATCACTTTCGCGATCTTGCTGAATTCGTCGATCTGGCGGCCGAATTCAGCTGCCGATTGCGACCATCCGGGCACGAGCAGCAACTGCCTGCCTTCGCCGATTTCGACATAATGCAGGGCAGTATTGTCGGAAACTTTCACGGAATTGTGGGTCAACTTCACTCACCTCGAGTGCGCCGGCTCCTTAGGGCAATGCATGTCCGGCGTCAAATTGAACGGGAGTTCTGAGCTCCGCCTTTAGCGCAGGGTTTGGCTCGCCGGGATTGAGCCGCGCTAGACGTTCAAGCGCTTCCTGAGAATCTCCTTGACAGGGAGCGAGGCGCTCGCGCACGCCAAGGGCTGCGAATGCCAGACGCTCGATTCACGCAACAACGCGCGCAGACTCGGCTGAGAAATGCGCGAGATGCCATTGGCTGCCGACGATCTGCATCCGGCTCGGCAAGTCGAATAAGGCGGCCTCGGGATTCTTCTCGGACATCCCGCGAACCGATCCATGGGCGTGAGGTCGTGCTGCCGGTGCTGGAGACCGCTCGGCGCTGGTTCGCCAGTCCGCGGGCCGCTGTCGAGTTGTTTGTGCACGCAGCGCAGATCGGCGGAAGTCGCGTCGGCCCGCCACGCGCGCTTAACATGCCCGGTCTCTCGGCGACGGTCGGTGACGAGATCGAGGCGCTGGCCGGTTTCGCCGGTCCGAAAGCGGTCGGGCCCATTCGCCGCGAATCGGATGTTGCGATCCAAAATATCGTCGCAAACTGGCCACAGGGGTTCGACGCCAAGCGGGGACACAAATTGGGCTCCGTCGCTGAAACCTCGTTCGACGAGATCATCCGTGTCTATGTCGAGGACGAGGGCAAGCGCGCGGCAGCCTAGCCGGAGCGTTGCGCAGAACGGGAACGAAAGGAAAGGCGATGCTGCTTGGTTGCATCGGCGACGATTTTACGGGCTCGACGGACCTCGCCAATACGCTGGTGAAGCAGGGCATGCAGACGACCCAGTATTGCGGCATTCCAACGGCGCTCGCCGAGGCGAGCGTGGAGGCAGGCGTCGTCGCCCTGAAGTCGCGGACCGCTCCTGTGGCCGAAGCTGTGGCACTGTCGCTGCAGGCGGCTGAATGGCTTCAGGCCCAGGGCTGCCGGCAATTCTTCTTCAAATATTGCTCCACTTTCGACTCGACGCCGCAGGGCAATATCGGGCCGGTGATCGATGCGTTGATGGATCGCCTCGGTGCCGATCGTACGATCGTGTGCCCCGCCTTTCCAGCAACCGGGCGCAGCGTCTATCAGGGCCATCTTTTCGTGAACGACCGGCTGCTTTCGGAAAGCGGCATGGAGCAGCACCCGCTGACGCCGATGACCGACCCCGATCTTCGGCGCTGGGTGGGCCACCAGTCGAAGAAGGGCATCGGCCACGTGGCTGCCAAGACGGTCTTCCAGGGGGCGCCGGCGATCCGCCAGGGCCTGGCGGACCAGGCGGCCGCTGGCCGGCCGGTGGTTGTTGTCGACGCGATCCGGGACGAGGACCTGATGATGATCGGTCTTGCCGCCCGGGATCTCGCGCTCGTGACGGGCGGCTCGGGTGTCGCGCTCGGCCTGCCGGAGAACTTCCGTGCTCGCAGTCTTCTGGCCGATCGGCCGATGGACTGGGTGGGCACGGGCGGTCCGGCAGCGATCCTCTCCGGCTCCTGCTCCAGGATGACCCGGGCGCAAGTTGCCGCCTACGCGGCCGACCGTCCCGCTTTCGAGGTCACGCCGGACGGGCTGGTCGCGGGCGCGATCACGCCGGACAAGGCGATGTCATGGGCGGCCAGTCTACCGTCCGGTGTCGCGCCGCTGATCTATTCCTCGGCCGAACCGGCAGCCGTCAAGGCAGCCCAGGAACGGCACGGCCGCGATCGGGTGGCTGCGGCAATCGAAGGCTTCTTCGCCGACACGGCACGCCGTCTGGCGGCCCAGGGCATATCGCGCCTTGTCGTGGCGGGCGGCGAAACGGCCGGTGCGGTAGTCGAGGGGCTCGGTCTTTCGGCGCTCGCCATCGGGCCGGAAATCGCGCCCGGCGTGCCGGCGGTCAAGGCATCGGACCGGCCACTGTGGCTGGCGCTCAAGTCCGGCAACTTCGGTGGCGAATCCTTCTTCGTCGACGCTCTCACCGTTCTGGCCGGAGCACGGCCATGAGCGAGGAAGCAAAACTGCGCGAGGCTGTCTGCACGCTTGCCCGGTCGATGTTCGACCGGGGGCTGACGCACGGCTCCACCGGCAATATCTCGGTGCGGCTTCCAGATGGCGGGCTTCTGGTCACTCCGACCGGTTCGTCCTTCGGCCGGCTCGACCCGGCCCGGCTGAGCCGCTTCGACGCTGGTGTGCAGCTCGTCGCCGGCGACAAGCCGACAAAGGAGATGCCGCTCCACCAGGCCTTCTACGAGACGCGCGCCACCGCAGGAGCGGTCGTCCATCTGCATTCGGCGCATGCGGTGGCGCTTTCTACGCTGCCCGATGTCGACCCCGACGACATGCTGCCGTCGCTGACGCCCTATGCCATCATGCTGCTCGGCAAGGTGCGGTTGCTGCCCTTCTTCGTTCCCGGGGACGCCGCCATCGGCGAGGCGATCCGCGGGCTGGCTGGCCGGCGGTCGGCCGTCATGCTCGCCAACCACGGGCCGGTGGTGGCGGGCAAGGATCTGTTTGCAGCCGTCAACGCGATGGAGGAGTTGGAGGCGACGGCGCGGCTTGCGCTGCTGACGCGTCATCACCAACCGCGCCTGCTGTCGCCGGCCGAGGTTGGGCGCGTCGTCGCCCAGTTCGATGTGGAGTGGTCCTAATGCTGAAGTTCTCTGCTAATCTTGGCTTCCTGTGGAATGACATGGCGTTGCCCGATGCCGTTCGGCGCGCCAAGGCGGCCGGCTTCGAAGCCGTCGAATGCCACTGGCCCTACCAGCAGGACGCCGATGCGGTGCGCCGGGCGCTGGAGGAGACCGGGCTGCCGATGCTGGGCATCAACACCTGGAAGGGAAGCCGAGAGGGCGATTTCGGTCTGGCGGCGTTGCCGGACAGGGTTGTCGACGCGCGCGCAGCGATCGAACAAGCCTTCGCCTACGGCGCCCGGATTGGGGCGAGCGCTGTGCATGTCATGAGTGGCAAGGCGAAGGGGCGCGCGGGCGCAGCCGAGACCTTCGCCGAGAATCTGGCCTTCGCCTGCGACAAGGCGGCCCACCATGGAATGATCGTCCTGATCGAGCCGATCAACCAGCGCGATGTGCCCGGCTACTTCTTGTCAGAGGTCGAGCAGGCAGCCAATGTCGTCGACGCACTTGGTCGACCGGAACTGAAGATCATGTTCGACTGCTACCACATTCAGATCACACAGGGCGACCTTCTCAAGCGTTTCGAGAAATTCAAGGAGCAGGTTGGACACGTGCAGATCGCGGCCGTGCCCTCGCGCGCCGAGCCGGATGAAGGCGAAGTCGCCTACGAGCGCGTGCTCGCGGCGATCGATGCGATGGGCTATGCCGGCTATGTCGGAGCCGAATATCGACCGCGCCGCACTACCGACGAAGGGCTTTCCTGGCTCGGGGCGTATCGGCGGGTCCACCAGTCTCTCTCGGCAACGTCCGCTTTTGGCGGCGATGGTGGTTGATTGAGGAAATGAACATGGCAACAATTGTTCGGTTGGACCGTGCCGAGGGTCCGTCTGCCGATTGCACCCGCGTAGCCGTGCTCGTCGTTGTCCGGTAACAAACAGGTCTACACGCGTCGGCCATGAACCCGAAAGCACCCGCCGGCGCACGGCTGAAGCGGCTCGTTGCAGCGACGCGCGCGGTTTTCGACCGGGCCGACGACCCGCATTATCTCGGTGCACTGGCGGCGGACCTCTTCGGCAAGGTCAACGCGGAGGATCTTGCTGCCTACGGGCCGGCGGACATCGCGGGCTTTGTCCGCTCGGCGTCGTCACTGATCGGCAGCCGCACGCCGGGCCGCCACCTCATCCGCATCAGCGACCAGCAGGTCGGCGGCCGCAGCAAGCACCGCCACGAGATCACGCTGGTGGAGGTGCTCAACGACGACATGCCATTTCTGGTCGATTCCCTGATCGGCGAGATCGAGGATTTCGGGGCGGAGATCAGGCTGGTGGCGCACCCGGTGGTCACGGTCAGCCGCCACCGCGACGGGCGGCTGAGCGCTTACCACGGGCTGCAACCGCCAGGGCCCGGCGCGGCGGGCGGCCGCGAAAGCCTCATGCAGATTCACATCGACCGTCTGGTGGACGACGACGCCCGCCAGGCGCTGGCGGCGCGCATCGACGACGTGCTCCGGCAGGTCCGCGGCGCCGTCGTCGACTGGCAGGCCATGCGCGAGCGGCTGTGGCAGGCGATCGAAGTGTGGAAGTCACGTCCACCGCCAGTCGACGGCAGCGACCTCGACGAGGCGCTGGCATTCCTCGAGTGGCTGCTGGCCGACAATTTCACGTTCCTCGGCATGCGCCAGTACGATTTCGTCGGCAGCCGGCAGAGCGGCGAGCTCATGCGGGATGCGGCATCGAGCCTCGGCATCCTGCGCGATTCGAAGGTGCAGGTGCTGCGCCGCGGCGGCGAACCAGTGAGCATGACGCCCGAAATCCGCGCCTTCCTCATGCGCCGGGGACCGATGTTCGTCACCAAAACCAACATCAAGTCGCGCGTCCATCGGCGCGTCTACATGGACTATGTCGGGCTCAAGCAGTTCAGCGAGCGCGGCAGGCTCGTCGGCGAGCTGCGAATCATCGGCCTGTTCACGTCGACCGCTTACACGCGCTCGACGCGCGTCATTCCGTTCCTGCGCCGCAAGGTAGAAAGCGTCATGATGCGGGCCGGACACGATCCGGAGGGCCACACCGGCAAGGCGCTGGTCAACGTGCTTGAGGCCTATCCGCGCGACGAACTGTTCCAGATCGACGAAGACCTGCTGTTCGCGTTCGCGCATGACATCCTCGCCCTGGAAGAGCGGTCGCGGTTGCGCGCTCTGGTCAGGGCCGACAAGTTCGACCGCTACGTGTCGGTCATCGTGTTCATCCCGCGCGACCGCTACGACAGCGCGGTGCGCCAGCGGATCGGCGAGTACCTCAGCGAAGTCTTCGAGGGCCACGTATCGGCGTACTATCCGAG
>CAZSWL010000262.1:0-3297 GCA_964610725.1 uncultured Bauldia sp. | reverse complement strand
CCTGCCCTTGACGTCGACCGTGTCGTTTGACGGCATGATCAGCGGCCTGTGGGATGGAGCGCAATACGGGTTTGCCCAGAACCAGTGGGCGGCGGCTGGCGCCTTGGTGTGGACGCCTGTCTCCGGCTTCTCGGTCACAGGCACGGTCCAGTACAATAACAATTCGAATTGCAATCATAGCTACGAGAGCTGCGATGCGTGGACCGGGCAGATCAAGCTGCTGCGGACCATCGACGACAACAACTAGACCTGTCGTTTCTCAGGCTGACGCCTGAAACCTTCGGCCCGGCGGAGCGATCCGCCGGGCCGTTGCTTTTTGGGGCCTGGGGCACCGGGGTGGCCCCGGCGGGCGGCGCGGCTTGCGATCGGGCGCGATCTTGGCAAATATGGCGGCGCGCAGTCGGGGCTGAGAAGGCCGGCGGCTTCAGGGGCCGCGGGGTGGGCTATCGGTGATATGCCTCGTGGGGCCGCGGCCGGCGCTGCCGCGGTCGCCCCGATGTCGGGAAGTTCGAGCGGCATGAATTGGCGCAGATGGATTCGCCCGGGTCTGCTCGTCACCATCGTGGTCGCGCTTGTCGCTGTCCTCCTCGAGCACGGCGCGATCGAGCGCGACCTTGCCCGGCGGGTGACGGCGCGATTGGCGACCGATGGGCAGAATTGGGCATCGGTCAGCGTCTCGGCCCGCAACGTAACGATAGGCGGCATCGCTCCCTCGCCGGAATCGCGGCAGCTCGCGGAGCGCTCGGCGGCGGCGGTGACCGGAGTTCGCGCCGTCGCCGACATCAGTCGGCTGCTGCCGGTGGCAAAGCCCTACGTCTGGTCGGCGCGACGTGACGGGCATGCGGTGAGCTTGGTGGGGTCGGTGCCCTCGGCGGGAGCGCGGGCGGCGGTGCTCGCCGCCGCCCGCCGGGCCATGCCGAAGGCCGAGATCGTCGACGGCATGACGCTTGCCCGGGGCGCACCCCTGTCATTCAATGCGGCGGCAACCTTCGCGCTCACCCGGCTCGCCGGACTGGCGACGGGCATGGTCACGCTGACGGACGCGACGCTTGCCGTGTCGGGCACCGCCGCGTCGGCCGCGCAATTCGCCGAGGCGCGCACCGCCCTGGCGAAAGAAGTGCCCGCCGCCGTCAACCTCGGTCCGGTCGACATCCTGCCGGCGCGCGCCGATCCGTTCGTGTGGTCGGCCAGCTTCGACGGCAAGACCGTGACCCTGGCCGGCTTCGTCCCCAACGATCTGGTGCGCAACACGCTCCTCACCAGCATCAAGACGGCGCTGCCCGGTCTCGCGGTGGTCGATCGGGTGGCGGTCGCTTCGGGCGAGCCGCCGGGGTTCGCCGAGGCCGCCACGTTCGCGGTGGCCGCGCTCGAGCGGCTGAGGAGCGGCGGCGTCACTCTCGATGGCTTGACGCTTGACGTTGCCGGGGTGGCCAAGAGCGTTGACGATTATGAGGCGCTGCTTGCAAGCCTGACCGAGTCGCTGCCGCCGGGAATGCGCGTCGTCGACGCCGACGTCAAGCCGGCCACGGTGTCCCCGTACGGATGGCAGGGCGCGATCGCCGACGACAAGGTCGTGTTCAGCGGTTACGTGCCGTCGGCCGATCGTCGTAGCGAACTGGCGGCGCTTGCGCGCACACTTTTCCCTGGAGCGACCATCGACAACCGGGTGCGTATCGCGGCTGGCGAGCCACGCATGGACTGGATCGGCGCGGTCAAGTTTGCCATGACGCAACTCGCCAAGCTCAAGAACGGTTCGGTGGCGCTCGGCGACAAGACCTATTCCATCGAGGGGGAGGCGGCAGACGCGGACGGGTACATTGCCATCATGGCGGCCAATGCCGGCACGCTGCCGGCGAGCCTCACGTTGAGCAAGGCGGATGTGGTGGCGCCGCACGTGTCGCGCTATCGGTTCGTTGCGGAACGCCGCAACGGAGGCCTTGTGCTGAGCGGCGACGTTCAGAACGACGATCGCCGCCGGGCGATTGCGGCAACCGCCGCGCGCGATTTCGGCAAGATCGACATCACCGACAACCTGGTATTTGCCAGCGGCGCCCCGGCCGGCTTCGCCGAGGCGGCGACTGCGGCGCTGCGCGCCCTCAGCCGGCTCGCCGGCGGAAGGGTCGAGATCGTCGATCAGACGGTGACGATCAGTGGTACGGCATTTGACCCGGCGGCGGTCGACGAGATCGCCGACACGTTGCGCGGCGTGCTGCCGGATGGGTTCCAGTTGAGCTCGGACACCGTTATCGCCGGCCAGCCCGGACAGCCGGTTGCCCCGAAGCGCTGCGGTGAGTTGTTGCAGGCGGTGCTGCGGGTGGGCACGATCGAATTCGCTGGCAGCAAGGCCGACATCGCCACCGACAGCTACGGCGTCCTCGATCGAATTTCGGCGGCGATGGCGCGGTGTCCCGACGCCAGCATCGAAGTGGGGGCGCACAGCGATTCGGAAGGATCGGCCGCCCGCAATCGCGACCGCACCCAGGCGCGCGCTGATGCGATCGTCGAGTTTCTGGTCGGCGCCGGCATCAGGCGCGAGCGGCTCACCGCCGTCGGCTATGGCGAATCGGCGCCGATCGCCGACAACAGCACGCCGGCCGGCAAGGCCGCCAATCGGCGGATTGAGTTCACCGTTGCCGTATCGGAAGGTGGCTAGATGCTCTACGTGATTGCCGCCTATTGGCCGTTCATGCTGGTGACGCTGCTCGTCGGCGCCGCGGTGGGTTGGTGGTACCAGGATCCGCGCAATGCCGACGTCGTGACCGCATGGCTGGAGCGTGGGCCCGACGAGCCGTGATCTGGCATCTCTTCGAGGTGTGGCTGGTGATGTTGGCGGCGTTCTTGGTCGGCTGCGCCATGGGCGCGCTCGCCTACGAACTCATCGCGCGCAGCCGCTACGCCACCGTCCAGGGAGTGATCGCCGATGCGTTCGGCGACGCACTCGACCGCGTCAAGGACCGGTTCGGCGTCGAACCGGTTTGGCGGCCGCGCCGTCGCCGAATCGTCGCTCCCCCGGTGAGCCGGCCGCGGCCGGCTTCCGGCGATGTCGACCACCGCCCGTTGTCGGATGACCAGGGGATACCTGCTGTCTGGGACGAGGGCGCCGTTGACGAGATGGACCATGACAACATCGCGGGGAAGGAGCGGGAACCGGCAGTGGCGGCGGTTGCCGGCTCTGCTGGCGGTGAAGCGAAAACGGCCGGTGAAGCGACGGTGATGCCCACGGTGATGCCCGGTGCGGTCGTGGCGAAACGGCCGGTGAGCTTGGCCGAACCGCGTAACGGCGTGCCCGACAACCTG
>CAZSWL010000261.1:0-10822 GCA_964610725.1 uncultured Bauldia sp. | reverse complement strand
GCGTCGGCGCCGGCCGTCCGCTGGAGAGCAACCGCGTTCGCGGCCTGATCGAGACTGCCAACGGCCGCCTCGCCGACCGCGGCCGCCTGGTCGTGCGCGCCTCCGGCACCGAGCCGGTGATCCGCGTCATGGCCGAGGGCGACGACCGTGCCATGATCGAGGCGATCGTCGACGAACTGGTGTCGGTGCTCAGCGAGGCAGCGGCGTAAGGCGATGCAGCGACGCAGCGAGCAGACCAGGTCACCATGATCATCGCGGACCCCAACAACCCCAAGGGCATCGTCTGGCTCGCGTCCTATCCGAAATCCGGCAACACCTGGCTGCGCGTGTTTCTGTATCAGCTGGTGCGCATCATGGGCGGCCATCCCCGCAACGATGACGAGCTCAACCAGCTCGACCGCGCCACCACCTACGAAGCCATCCTTTTTGGCCTGTTCGAGGAGTTTCTCGAAAAGCCGCTCGCCAGCGCCAGCTTTGCCGAGGTCGCGGCAGTGCGCCCGCAGGTGCACGCCGCCATCGCCCAGCGCTACCCCTCCGTCGCCCTGGTCAAGACTCACAACATCCTCGGCACCGCCGGCAGGGTGCCGACCATCAACATGGCGGTCTCCGCCGGCATCATTTATGTAGTGCGCGATCCGCGCGACATCGCCCTGTCGCTGGCCGGATTTCTCGGCTCGACAGTCGATCACGCGATTGCCGTGATGGAGACCAAGGGCTACACCACCAACAGCTCCAGCGAGGCCGCCGGCGAGATCTGGGGCAGCTGGAGCGAACACGTATTCAGCTGGACGGCCGAACCGCACCCGGCCGAGCTCATTGTCCGCTATGAGGACCTTCTCACCGACCCGGTCACGCAGTTCACCGCAATCGCCAAGCACTTGCGTCAGGCCGCAACGCCGCAACAGATCGCCGAAGCGGTCGAGTTGTCGACTTTCGACAAGCTGCGCTCGGCCGAGGACAAACACGCATTCCGCGAGAACGCGCAGAGCGCGGAGCGCTTCTTCAGGAGCGGACGCGCCGGCGCCTGGCGCACGGAGCTGAGCGCCGACCAGATCGGCAGGATCGTCGGGGGCCACAGCGAACAGATGCGCCGCTTCGGCTATCTCGGCTGATCCGGTCCCGCCGCTGCGCCAGCAAGCGCCCGTTGGGCCATGACAATGGCGCCGGTCATCGCATCACCCTGAGGCTCGACCAGCAACGGACGCACCCGCGGCGGCAGCCAAGCGAGCAGGCGCGGAAAGATGCCCCCCACCATGGCGATTGCCGGCGCTCCCAGCGCGAGCAGCCGGTCGATCAGCATGGTGGCGTCGCGGGTGGTGTCGGCGAGGATACCGGTCGCCAGTTCGTCGCCCCGCGCCCCGTGGTCGAACACCGGCGGAGCAAGTCCGGCGTAGTCGGCCGGCCTCGCCCCGGCGGCCCACTCGACCGCCTTTTGCGGATCGCGACCGAACCTGGCGAGCACCTCCTCGGCAAGCGCGGTAAGCGGCGCCATGCCTTCCAGCGCCCACAGCGAACGGCGAAGCGCCAGGCGGCCGATCGCCATGCCGCTGCCCTCGTCGGCGATGTCGGCGCCCCACCCGCCGATTGTCACGCGCCGGCCGCCGATCAACACCAGACCGCACGAGCCGGTGCCGAGGATGAGGATGGCACCGTCGCCGCCGCCGAAGGCACCGAGACAGGCGGCGTAGGCGTCGGTATCGACGGCGAGCGAGGCAAAGGGATGCGGCTGCGCGGCGACTCTTTCACGGTCGCTCTCCTGTTGCGTGCCGGCAAGCCCGAAGCCGGCGTGGACGCGCCCGAGATCGGCCTCGCCGAGCCCGGCCGCACCCGCTGCCGCCCGGCAGGCTTTCATCACTTCGCCATAGCCGGCCGCACCCAGTCGCGCGTTGCCCGGCCCGGCCTCGCCCTCGCCCAGCACGGTACCGGTCGCATCGACAAGTCGCGCGCGCGTGCGGCTGCCGCCCCCGTCGACGCCGATGAACAGGCGCCCCGCCATCCTCTACTCCCGTTCGAAAACGATGAGCGTGTAGAGCCCGAACGGTGCCAGCCGGCGCTTGGCGACCAGCTTCAGTTCGGGACGCACGAACACCGCGTCGATGGGGAACTCGGGATGCCAGCCGAGCACCGCCCCGCAGCGGGCCAGCCGGCGCTCGATCTCGCCGCGCAAGCCGCCGGCGGCGGCGAAATGGTTGACGATGACGACGCGCCCGCCGCGACGGACCACGCGGGCCATCTCGGCAAGCACGCGGCCGGGATCGGGCACCACCGACATGACGAACATGGCGACGCCGACGTCGAAGCTCGCGTCGGCGAAGGCAAGCGCGGCGGCGTCCATCTTGACCAGCCCCTCGACGTTGGCGAGCCCCTCCGCCACCACGCGCCGCTCGGCGCGACCGAGCATGTCGGGGCTGAGGTCGATGCCGGTGACGTGATGCGCGGGCCTGTAGAGCGGCAACGCCAGGCCGGTGCCGACCCCGACCTCGAGCACGCGACCGGCCGGCAGACGGTTGATCTCGGCCATGGCGGCGGCGATCGCACGATTGGTGATGACGCCGAAGATGCTGTCGTAGACGGGCGCCCAGCGCGCATAGGCGGCCACCACCGCGGCGTCGTCAAGCTTGCGGCTCACGTTACGATCGCTAGGTGAATGCTACCGCCGGCGCCGCGACCAGCCGGCGCAGCGCCGCCTCCGCCGCGCCGGCGTGCTCGCCGCGCGCGATCCAGCCGCCGCCGAGCACACGCGCCCCGGCACCGTCATCATCGTAGAGGACGCAGGCCTGGCCGGGTGCCACCCCGCATTCCCCGTCGGCCAGGTCGACAACGGCGGTGCCCTTGACGTGGTGCAAACGTGCCGGCGCCGGCGGCCTGGTCGAGCGGACGCGGGCAAACACCTCCACGCCCTCCTCCGGCAGCTCGTCGAGGGTGCCGTCACCGAGCCAGTTGACCCCGCGCAAGTGCAAGCGCGCCGTGGTCAGCGCCTCGCGCGGTCCGACGATCACGCGCCGCCCGGCCGCGTCGAGATGAACCACATAAAGCGGCTCACCGAAGGCGACGCCGATGCCGCGGCGCTGGCCGATGGTGAAGTGGATGATGCCGGCGTGGCGACCGAGCACGCGCCCGTCGATATGGACGATGTCGCCGGCCTCGGCGGCGCCCGGCCTGAGCCGCTCGATCACTTCGGCGTAGCGGCCGCTGGGGACGAAGCAGATGTCCTGGCTGTCGTGCTTGTCGGCGACCACCAGACCGAGGGCACGCGCCGCCGTCCGCGTTTGTGCCTTGGTCATGGCGCCGAGCGGGAAGCGAAGGAAGTCCAGCTGCTCGCGGGTGGTGGCGAACAGGAAGTAGCTCTGGTCGCGGTCGAGGTCGACCGGCCGGTAAAGAGCGCGCTGGCCCCCGGCCGCCCTGGTCAGGACGTAGTGACCGGTCGCCAGGGCATCGGCGCCGAGGTCGCGCGCGGTGGCGAGCAGATCGGCGAACTTGACCGTCTGGTTGCACACCACGCAGGGAACCGGCGTCTCGCCGGCGATATAGCCGGCGGCGAACTGGTCGATCACCGTCTGGCGAAAGCGTTGCTCGTAATCGAGCACGTAATGGGGGATGGCGAGCTGATCGGCGACGCGACGGGCGTCGTGGACGTCCTGTCCGGCGCAGCAGGCGCCCTTACGGTGGCTCGCCTCGCCGTGGTCATAGAGCTGCAGCGTCACCCCGACCACGTCGTAGCCGGCGCGCTTGAGCAGGCCCGCCGCCACCGACGAATCGACGCCGCCCGACATGGCTACGACGACGCGAGTACGCTCAGGACGGCCGGGAAGGTCGAGGTGCATCGCGGTACCGTATCGGCCGGTCTCGGAAAGCCTGCGGCTGGTAGCGCCGTCCGCAGCCGCTCTTGGCCCAATCAGACTATAGTGGTCGTTTGGCCGTGTTCAAGGCCGACAATCGGCACAAATACTCGCGCTTCACGCCCGGCGCCGACCAAAACTTACCGATTTGTTTCCCGACGCTTAGCCAAATTTTAAAGCAGTTTGGCTAGCTTGACGGCTGCCGTGGTCGAGTTTTGCGTAGCGTAGAGACAAGTATGACCGAACACATGCGCCCGCGCGTCAAGTACGTTATCGGGCCGGACGGCAGTCCCCTCACCATCGCCGACCTGCCGCCACGCAACACCAAGCGCTGGGTCATCCGGCGCAAGGCCGAAGTGGTGGCGGCCGTGCGCGGCGGGCTGTTGAGCCTCGACGAGGCGTGCAGCCGCTACAAGCTCACTGTCGAGGAATTCCTTTCCTGGCAGCAGTCGATCGAGGAGCACGGCCTCGCCGGCCTCAGGACGACCCGCATCCAGCAGTACCGGCAATAGGGCGGCGGACGGCCGCCTTTCCCTCACAGCTCCACCGGCTTGCCGCGCTCCGGCACCAGCACCTTCGCCTCGGCCTGGCGCATCTCGGCGATGAACATGTCGGGCGTCTGATCGATGATGGGGAAGGTGGCGTAGTGGCATGGGATCACCGTCTCGAAGTCGTAGAAGCGCCGGCACGCCATCGCCGCCAGCTTTGCCCCCATGGTGAAACGATCGCCGATCGGAACGATGCCGATCTTGGGCTCGTAGATCTCGTTGATCAGGGCCATGTCGGAGAAGATGTCGGTGTCGCCCATGTGCAGCAGCGTCTTCTCGCCGGGCATGGTCAGCACGATGCCGCAGGGGTTGCCGAGATAGATCGGCGGCATGCCGTCGGCGATGCTCGCCGAGGAATGGTGGGCGAGGACGAAGGAGACGGCGAAGGCGCCGGCGTCGATGGTGCCGCCGTGGTTGCCGGGGCTGTACCTCTCCACGCCGCGGGCGGCGAAGTGGTGGCAGATCTCCCAATTGGCGATGAGCAGCGCGTTGGTCGCCTTGCAGATTTCCAGCGTCGAGCCGAGGTGGTCGTCGTGGCCGTGGGTGAGCACCACGTGGGTGGCGCCGCGGAAGGCGGCGCGGACGTCGCCCTCGAAGGTCGGATTCTCGAGGAACGGGTCGATCATGATAGCGGCGCCGTCGATGTCGACGCGAAAGGCCGAATGGCCGAACCAGGTGAGCTTCATTGTCCGCTCCCGCTTGTTTGGATGGCTGCAGCCGGGAGCGGCGGCGCTTCCCGACGGTGGACAAGGTGCCGATAATGGCACGATGAGCAAGGCGCCGGCCGACATTTCCATCGAGCAATTCGCCGCGGCGCTGCCGCAGCGCACGGCCGTGATCGGGCTCGACCTCGGCGACAAGACCATCGGCCTTGCCCTTTCCGACATCGGCCGGCGCATCGCCTCGCCGCTCACCACCATCCGCCGGACCCGTTTCACCAGCGACGCCGCCGCCGTGCTCGGCCACGCCCGCAGCCACCGCGCGAGCGGGCTCGTTCTCGGTCTGCCGCTCAACATGGACGGCTCGGAGGGTCCGCGCGCCCAGGCCACGCGCGCCTTCGCCCGCAACCTCGCCGCGTTGACCGACCTGCCGATCCTTTTGTGGGACGAGCGCCTGTCGACCGCCGCCGTCACCCGCGCCCTGATCGAGGCCGACCGCAGCCGCCGGCGCCGCGCCCAGCTCGTCGACAAGCTGGCGGCGGCGTACATCCTGCAAGGCACGCTCGACCGCATGGCGCAGGCTCACCGGTAGTCCTCGGGATCTTCGTCGAAAGGGATGTCGAGCAGCCGAAACCAGTCGCCGACGAGAGAGACAGCGAAAGCACGAACGTCGGACCAATGCTCATCGAAGCAGGGCGTGCCGGCAGCGCGACAGAGCCTGGCGCGAGCGCAGGCGGGCCGAGCGCACATCGCCCACATGTCGAGGATGTTCACGATCCGGCGTTTCAGGGAGGCATCGTATGCCTCGGCCTCGCTCAGCCGGCGCTCGCGGAGTTGGCGATGTCGGGTCATGGGGCAACACTCCACTGTTCCCGCGAGCGGTTTTCGCTCCGGGCCATGCGGTCCCCTTCCTGCTCCTCTTTCTCGGCCTTCGGTCTGTGAACCGAAGGGGGCGGCGGGCGCTTCGAGAAACGCCAGTCCGGGTAGTCCGAGTATGGGCGCTTCTGAAGCGCCCGCCGCGGCGATTTTTCGTTCCCCGGCCAGGCTTCTTCGCTGGGCGTCTTCAGGGTTTGGATCCCCGCTTGCGCGGGGATTTCGGCCCTGAAGAGCCTCAACTTAAGCCTCAATCACCGGCCCGGACTAAGCCGGACCAGCGGCAGGCGGCCGGTCGTAATGCCGACGGTCCCGACCGGGGCGCCCCGGCGGCGGGCTTGCGAGCCCGCCGGCAGGCGCCGCACCCCGCCCCGCTCAATAGACGCCTCTAGAGAACGCCCCTTTCACGGGCAGGGATGGGGTCAATATGGAGGCGGCCCGGCGAGCGGGGATAAGTATTTTTCGGGGGCGTTTTGAAGGCGGCAAAATCGGTGGGTTATCCCCGGGTCCCTGCCTTCTAATCTTCCGGGCAAAGATAGTTGACGAACGCCTTGGCGTCGAAGCGGGAATCGAGCATGCCGTAGGTGGAGCGCCACGGCTTGCCGAGGCGCGTCTCGAGGAAGGCGTCGGCGACCACCGAGGGGAAGCGGCGCCTGAGCGCCGCCGCCGCCACCGTCATCGCCAGCTGCTCGGTTAGGATGCGGGCCGACCCCTCGTCGGCGAGCGCCACCGCCGTCGCCGCCCTGAGCACGTTGAGCGTCGACTTGGCGGTCGTCCCGAGCGCGTCCTCGATGTTGGCGAGCACCGCTTCCAGCGGCTCGGAACTCTTGCGCAGCACCCGCATCACGTCGAGGCACATGACGTTGCCGGCGCCCTCCCAGATCGAGTTGACCGGCGCCTCGCGGTAGAGGCGCGGCAGGCGGCTTTCCTCGACGTAGCCGTTGCCGCCCAGGCACTCCATCGCCTCGGCGATCATCGGCGGCGCCACCTTGGTGACCCAGTACTTGACGGCCGGTGTCATCAGCCGGGCGAACGCCGCCTCGGCCGGATCGTCGCCGGCGCGGTCATAGGATTCGGCGAGCCGGAAGGCGAGCGCCGCCGCCGCCACCGAATCGAGCGTCATGTCGGCCAGCACACGCGTCATCAGCGGCTGATCGACCAGCAACTGACCGAACGCCTTGCGGTAGCGGCAATGGTGGGCGGCCTCGGCCAGGGCGATGCGCATCAGGCCGGCCGAGGCGACGGCGCAGTCGAGGCGGGTGAGCGTCACCATGTCGATGATGGTCGCCACGCCCTTGCCGGCCTCGCCGATCAGCCACGCCGCCGCCTCGTCGAACTCGACCTCGGCGGTGGCGTTGGAGCGGTTGCCGAGCTTGTCCTTGAGACGGACCAGGCGCATGCCGTTGCGGCTGCCGTCGGCGAGGTGGCGCGGCATCAGAAAGCAGCTGAGGCCGTCGTCGGTCTGAGCAAGCACCAGGAAGCCGTCGCTCGACGGCGCCGACAGGAACCATTTGTGGCCGGTCACCCGCCACACCCCGCCGCCGGCCTCGCTCGCCGCGGTGGTGGCGGTGGCGAGGTCGCTGCCGCCCTGTTTTTCGGTCATGCCCATGCCGAGGGTGACGCCGGCCTTGTCGCCGAGCGGCCGCTGGCTCGAATCGTAGCGGCGCGAGCGGATGCGCGGCAGCCAGTGATCGGCAAGCGCCGGGGCGTACGCGAGGGCGGCGACCGCGGCATTGGTCATGGTCATCGGGCAGATGTGGCCGCACTCGACCTGGGCGGTCATGTAAAGCCGCGCCGCCCGTGCGGCAGCCCGCGTCTGGCCGTCGCCGCCGTCGCTGTCCCAGGTCGAGCAGTGCAGCCCGGCGGCGACGCTGCGCCGCATCAGCGCATGGTAGGCCGGATGGAACTCGACCGTATCGATGCGCGCGCCGCTGGCGTCGTGGGTCCTCAGGATCGGCGGGAACTGATTGGCGATGCGGCCGAGCTCGAAGCTCTCCGCCGTCCCCCAGGCGGCACCGTGTTCGCCGAGCCCGTCGATCACCGGCTGCGCCAGCCCGTCGGTGAGCGCGGCGAGCGCCGGATCGTCGGTGAACAGATTGCGGCCGGCGAACGGCGGCGATTGATTCAGCACATCGTGCGTATCAGCCGATGAAGCCACCTGCCCCTCCAATCGCCGCGGCCGCCGGCGATTCGCCCGCGGTTAGCCTATCACGCGGCCCGTCGCCGCGCTTGCCCGCTTGCCCGACTCCCCCTATAGCGATGGCTTTGATGAACGCCCCTCCGCTCCCGCCGGCCGTGACTTTCGGACACCGGCACCTTTTGGGCATCGAGGGCCTCACCGCCGCCGAGATCGTTGGCCTGCTCGACCTGGCCGAGGCCGCCGTCGAGGTCAGCCGCAAGATCGAGAAAAAGAAGGCGGTGCTGAGGGGCCGCACCCAGGTCAACCTGTTCTTCGAGCCCTCGACCCGCACCCAATCCTCCTTCGAAATCGCCGGCAAGCGTCTCGGCGCCGACGTCATGAACATGGCGGTGGCCGCCTCGGCGGTGAGCAAGGGCGAGACGCTGATCGACACCGCCATGACCCTCAACGCCATGCGGCCGGACATCCTGGTGGTGCGCCACCATGCCGCCGGCGCCGTCGAGCTGCTCTCGCACAAGGTGTCGTGCTCGGTAATCAACGCCGGCGACGGCGCCCACGAGCACCCCACCCAGGCGCTGCTCGACGCCCTCACCATCCGTCGCCACAAGGGCAAGATTGCCGGACTGGTGGTGGCCATTTGCGGCGACATCGCCCACAGCCGCGTCGCCCGTTCCAACATCCTGCTATTGAACGCGCTCGGCGCGCGCGTGCGCGTCATCGGCCCCTCGACGCTGATGCCCGCCGGCATCGAGCGCATGGGCGTCGCGGTGTTCAGCGAGATGGCCGCCGGCCTCGCCGGCGCCGACATCGTCATGATGCTGCGTCTGCAGCGCGAGCGCATGGACGGCAGCTTCGTTCCCTCGGTGCGCGAGTATTTCCATTTCTTCGGCCTCGACGAGGCCAAGCTCGCGGCCGCCAAGCCGGACGCGCTGGTGATGCATCCCGGTCCGATGAACCGCGGCGTCGAGATCGATTCGGCCGTCGCCGACGGGGCGCAGAGCCTGATCCGCGAGCAGGTCGAGATGGGGGTGGCGGTGAGGATGGCGGTGCTGGAAGCGCTCGCCGCCCACCTGCCGAACGCGTGATGGCGACCGCTGCTTCCCCGCGGGCGCACGGTGCCGACCGCCCGGTGGTCTTCGACAACGCCCGCGTCGTCGATCCCTCGCGCGACCTCGACACCATGGGCACCGTCATCGTCGCCGACCGGCGCATCGTCGCCGCCGGGCCCGAGGCAGCCGGCGCGGCGCGCCCGGCCGGCGCCGAGGTGGTGGATTGCGGCGGCGCCGTGGTGGCGCCGGGCATCGTCGACATGCGCGTCTTCGTCGGCGAGCCGGGCGCCGAGCATCGCGAGACCTTCGCCTCGGCCGGTGAGGCGGCCGCCGCCGGCGGCGTCACCGCGCTCGTCACCATGCCCGACACCGACCCGGTGATCGACGACATCGCGCTCGTCGATTTCATCGGCCGCCGCGCCCGCGACGAGACCGGGGTGCGCGTCTACCCGGCGGCGGCGCTGACCAAGGGGCTTGCCGGCGGCGCGATGACCGAGCTCGGTCTGTTGCGCGAGGCCGGTGCGATCGCCTTCACCGACGGCCGCCGCACGGTGACGAACGCCGCGGTCATGCGCCGCGCGCTCAGCTACGCCCGCGACTTCGGCGCCCTCATCATGCACCACGCCGCCGACCCCGCCCTCGTCGGCAACGGCGTCATGAACGAGGGCGAGGCGGCCACCCGCCTCGGGCTTGCCGGCATCCCCCGGGAAGCCGAGACCGTCGTCGTCGAACGCGACATCCGTCTCGCCGCCCTCACCGGCGGCCGCTATCACGCCGCGCTGATTTCGTGCGCCCAGTCGCTCGACGTGGTGCGCCGCGCCAAGGCCGCCGGCCTCGCCGTCACCTGCGGCGTATCGGTCAACCACCTCACCCTCAACGAAAACGACATCGGCCCCTACCGGACGTTCTTCAAGCTGTCGCCGCCGCTGCGCGCCGAAGACGACCGCCGCGCCATGGTCGCCGGCCTCGCCGACGGCTCCATCGACGTGATCGTGTCGAGCCACGATCCCCAGGACGTCGACACCAAGCGCCACCCCTTCGCCGAGGCCGCCGACGGCGCGGTCGGTCTGGAGACGCTGCTCGCCGCGGCGCTGCGACCGGTCCACAACGGCGAGGTCGACCTCGTCACCCTGTTCCGCGCCCTTGCCACCCGCCCGGCCGAACTGCTCGGCCTCGAGGTCGGCCGCCTCGCCCCGGGCGCGCCCGCCGACCTGATCGTCGTCGATATCGACGCGCCGTGGGTGTGCGACGCCGAGCGCCTGCGCTCGCGCTCGAAGAACACGCCGTTCGAAGGCGCTCGCTTCACGGGAATTGTGCGGCGCACCCTGGTTGCCGGCCGCACCGTCTACGCCTACGCTCCCGGCTGAACGGGGGCGTTCGGGCCGATGTCGATGGAATGCCCTGCCGCGGCTCGTCGCCATGTGGGGATTGGGCGCCGATGACTGACGTGCTGACGTGGGGTTCCGCCGCCGCCCTGGTTCTCGGCTACCTGTTCGGCTCGGTTCCGTTCGGCATGCTGTTCACCCGCCTCGCCGGCCTCGGCGACATCCGCCGGATCGGCTCCGGCAATATCGGCGCAACCAATGTATTGAGAACCGGCCGCAAGGGACTCGCCGGACTCACGCTTCTCGCCGACGCCGCCAAGGGCGCCGCCGCCGTTTTCGTCGCCGGCGCGCTGTTCACCGCCCCGGCAGCGCTGGTCGCCGGCCTCGGC
>CAZSWL010000260.1:0-13184 GCA_964610725.1 uncultured Bauldia sp. | reverse complement strand
GATCGCCTTGCTGGCGACGAGCGCCGCCTGGGCGTTGAGGTCGGTGCCGGCGGAGGCGGCGGTCGGCGAGGTGTTGGGCACCTTGGCGGTCGAGGTGGCGGTGATCTTGACCATGTCGAGGCCGACGCCGAACTCCTCGGCCACCACCTGCGCCACTTTGATGAACAGCCCCTGCCCCATCTCGGTGCCGCCGTGGTTGAGGCTGATGGAACCGTCGCGGTAGAGGTGGACGAGCGCACCGGCCTGGTTGAGGTGGGTGAGGGTGAAGGAGATGCCGAACTTAACCGGCGTCAGCGCCAGGCCTTTCTTGAGCACCGGGCTCGCGGCGTTGAATTCGGCCAGCGCCTCGCGGCGGGCGCGATAGTCGCTGGTGCGCTCGAGGTCGCCGACCAACTCGTGCAGAATGTTGTCGTCGACGCGCATGCCATAGGGGGTGCGGTCGCGGCCGACGCCGCCATAGAAATTGGCCTTGCGCACGTCGAGCGGATCGCGGCCGGTGACGTAGGCGATGTGATCCATCATGCGCTCGGCGAACAGCATCCCCTGGGGACCGCCGAAGCCGCGGAAGGCGGTGTTGGAGACGGTGTTGGTGCGCATGCGGCGCGACAGGATGCGGGCCGCGGGGTAGTAGTAGGCGTTGTCGGCGTGGAACAGGGTGCGGTCGACGACGCCGAGCGAAAGATCCTCGGAATGGCCGCAGCGCGCCGCAAACGTGACGTCGAGGGCGCGCACGGCGCCCTCGCGCGAGAAACCGACGGCATAGTCGACGCGGAAATCGTGCCGCTTGCCGGTCATGATCATGTCGTCGTCGCGGTCGAGCCTGAACTTGCACGGGCGGCCGGTCTTGGCGGCGGCGAGTGCGGCGAGCGCTGCCCACTGCGTCGCCTGGCTTTCCTTGCCGCCGAAGCCGCCGCCCATGCGGCGCACCTCGACGGTCACGGCGTTGTCGTGCAGGCCGAGGACGTGGGCAACGACATGCTGGACCTCGGTCGGGTGCTGGGTGGAGGAATGGACGAACATGTCGCCGTCCTCGCCGGGAATGGCGAGGGCGACCTGCCCTTCCAGATAGAAATGCTCCTGGCCGCCGATGCGCATGTCGCCGGATAGCTGGCGCGGTGCCCGGCCGAGCTCCTCGGCCGGCTCGCCGCGCTCGAACTTGTAGTCGGGCAACACGCTGGTGCCGGCGACCAACGCATCGTCGACGTCGATCACCGGCATGGTCGGCGCGGTCTGCATGCGGGCGAGCCGTGCGGCCCGCCGCGCCTGGTCGCGGGTCTCGGCGACGACAACGAACACCACCTGGCCATGGAACATCACCCGCTCTTCGACCAGCAGGGGATCGTCGCCGATGTCCTTGGGGCTGATGTCGTTCTTGCCGGCGATGTCGGCGGCGGTGATGACGGTGACGACGCCGGGGGCCGCCTTGACCGGCTCGAGGTCGAGACCGGTGACGCGGCCGGCGGCGATGGTGGCGTAGCCCGGCGCGAGATGGAGGGTGCCGGCCGGCGCGACAATGTCGTCGACGTAGGTGGCGGCGCCGGTGACGTGCTTGACGGCGCTGTCGTGGGCGGCGGCGGTGCGCACGACCGCGTGGCGCTCGCTCAGCGCCGCCATCGCCGGCGGCTCGTGGAGGTCAATGCGCTCCATCGGCCTCGGCCTCGCGATGTCCCACCACGCGGGTGCGCGTCGTGGCGGTGCCCGCCGCCTCGATCAGCGCCTTGCCGAGAAGGGCGTGGGCGGTCTCGATGCGATAGCGCGCCGACGCCCGGTGATCGTCGATCGGCGTGAAGTCCTCGCGCAACGCCGCGAACGAACGGCCCCAGGCGCGCGAATCGCGCAGCTGCTGGCCGCTCAGCGCCGCCTCCGCCGCCGCGGCGCGTCTCGGGATCGCCGCCATGCCGCCGAAGGCAAGGCGCGCCTCGCGAATGGTTTCCTCGCCGTCGACGGTGAAGCGGAACGCGCCCATGACCGCCGAAATGTCCTGATCGAAACGCTTGGACACCTTGAAGCAGCGGAAGATGTGCTCGGGCCCGGGCCGTGGAATGGTGATGGCGCTGACCAGCTCGCCCGGCGCGCGCGCCTGCTTGCCGTAGTCGATGAAGAATTCCTCGATCGGCAGGGTGCGCACGTTGCGGCCCTTGCGCAATTCGACGGTGGCGGCGAGCGCGATCAGGGCCGGCGGCGTATCGCCGATCGGCGAGCCGTTGGCGACGTTGCCGCCGAGCGTGCCGCTCGCCCTCACCTGCTTGGAGCCGAGCCGGCGCAGCAGCTCGCCAAGGTCCGGGTCGAGGGCGGCGAAATACGGCTCGAGCTGGGCGTAGGTGGCGCCGGCGCCGATGATCAGCTCGTGCCCGGTATCCTCGACGCGGTCGAAGGCGTGGACGCGACCGACGTGGATGATCTTTCTGAGGTCGCGCAGCTGCTTGGTGATCCACAGGCCGACATCGGTGGCGCCGGCGACGATGACGGCGTCGGGGTGCTTCTCATAGAGATCGGCCAACCGGTCGAGGGCAGCCGGGGCGGCGAAGAAGCGCTGGTCGTCGCCGATGAAGATGTCGTCGTCATCGGCGAGAAAGCCGAGCACCCCCGCCATGTCGGCGGCGCCGGCGCGGAAGCGGTCGTTGCGAGGGCCGGTGCAGGCGGCGAGCCCGGCCTCGACGATCGGGCGATAGCCGGTGCAGCGGCACAGGTTGCCGGCGATCCAGTCGTTGACCTGATCGCGACCGACCTCGCCGTCGGTCGACTGGTAGAGGGCGAACAGCGACATGACGAAACCGGGCGTGCAAAATCCGCACTGCGAGGCGTGCCTGGCGACCATCGCCGCCTGCACCGCGTGCAGCGTGCCCTCCGGCGCGGCGAGATCCTCGACGGTGACCACCTCGGCGCCGTCCGCCTGGCCGAGCAGCAGTATGCAGGCGTTGACCGGCTCGTAGGCCACCTGGCCGTCGCGCAACCGGCCAAGCACCACCGTGCAGGCGCCGCAGTCGCCCTCGCCGCAGCCTTCCTTGGTGCCGGTGGCGCCCTCGGTTTCGCGCAGATAGTCGAGGAGCAACATGGTAGGCGGCACCTCGGCCAGCTCGACCAGACGATTCTTGCGGATGAAGCGGATGGTCTGCCGCATCAGCTTCCCCGATAGGTCGAATAGCCGTACGGCGAGAGTAGAAGCGGCACGTGATAGTGCTCCTCGGGCGCGGCGACGCCGAACCGCACCGGCACCACGTCGAGAAACGGCGGCTCGGCGGCGGGCGCGGTGCGGCGCAGGTAATCGCCCGCGTGGAAGCGAAGCTCGTAGACGCCCGCAGTCAGCGCGGGCCCTTCCAGCAACGGCCGGTCGAGGCGGCCGTCGGCGTTGGTCCGGGCCGCCACCAGGGGCTTGTCGTCTTCGCCGATGCGGTAAAGCTCCACCGTCAGGCCCGCCGCCGGCCTGCCGGCGGCAGTGTCGAGCACGTGTGTGGTCAGGCGGCCCATGCGGTGGCCCATTCCCTGCAATCGTTGGTCGGCCGTCATCGGTCGAGCCGCCGCCGCAAGCGGCGGCCGGCGGGCGGCCGGCGGATGGGTGTTTGCCAGCCCCGACAATGGATTATCGCCAAAATCCGATCAAACGCCAATTTTGAGCGCTTGCCGTGACTTTAGGCAGGGCGAGCGGCGGATGCCCTCATGGAATCAGGATCGTGGCGCCGGTGGTCCGGCGCCCTTCCAGCGCCCGGTGGGCGTCGGCGGCCGCCTGCAGCGGGAATTCCTGACCGATGGTGGCCTTGATGATGCCCGCCGCCAGCGCCTCGAAGACACCGTTGGCGGCGGCTTCGAGGTCGGGGCGGGCGGCGAGATAGTGGGCGGTGGTCGGCCGGGTGGCGAACAGCGATCCCTTCTGCTGCAGCAGGCCGGTGGTGAAGGGCGGGGGCACACCCGAGGATTGCCCGAACGACACCCACATGCCCATCGGCTTCAGGCAGTCGAGCGAGCCTGGAAAGGTATCCTTGCCGACGGAGTCGTAGACCACGTCGACGCCGGCGCCGTCGGTGATGGCGCGCACCCGCTCGACGAAATTCTCCCGCCGGTAGTTGATGACGTGGGCGCAGCCGTTGTCGCGGGCGAGCGCTGTCTTATCGTCCGAGCCGGCCGTGCCGATCACCGTGGCGCCGAGGGCCGCCGCCCACCGGCAGGCGATCGAGCCGACGCCGCCGGCGGCGGCGTGGAACAGGATGACGTGGCCCTTGCCGACCGGGAAGGTGCGCTTGAGCAGGTAGTAGGCGGTGACGCCCTTGAGCAGCACTGCCGCGGCCGTCCGTTCGTCGATTCCGTCGGGCAGATGCAACAGGCGCGCGGCCGGCACCAGACGAACCTCGCTGTAGCCGCCGATCACCCCCTGATAGGTGACGCGGTCGCCGGCCTTGAAGTCGCTGACGCCGCTGCCCACCGCCTCGACCGCCCCTGCCCCTTCCGAGCCGGGGGTGAGCGGCAGGGAGAGCTTGTAAAGACCGATGCGGTGATAGACGTCGACGAAGTTCACGCCGACCGCCGTCTGGCGGATCAGCACCTCGCCGGGGCCCGGCGTCGGCGCCGGCACCTCGACCCACTTCAGTACCTCGGGACCGCCGAACTCCTCGATGCGGATGACATGGGGCATGGCTGTCTCCTTGTGGCGGCGGCCGCGTGGACGCCCTTCCTAACCCGTCGGCGTCCCCACCGTCGAGCCCGCGTTTCGGCGTGCCAGCTCGCCGGCAAGCAACGCGCTGACGGCGAGGAACGGCAGCATCGTCGCCAGCCCGATCCTGAGGCCGGCCACCTCGGCGACGAAGCCGACCAGCGTCGGGCCGACCATCATCGAGGAGAACGCCGCCAGCGCCAGCGCCGCGAGGTTGGCCGCCGCCGAGCGGTCGCCGTGTCCCGCCGCGGCGGTCACCGCCAGGGGATAGCCGACCGAGATGCCGAGGCCAACGACGGCAAGGCCGACGATGGCGACGGTGCCGCTCGGCGCGGCAACCACGGCGACGATGCCGACCGTCGCGACGATGCAGCAGGTGCGGGCGAGCGCCACCGTACCGAACCGTTCGGCGGCAGCGTCGCCAAGGAACCGCCCGGCGGCCATGCACAGCGAGAACGCCCCATAGCCGATGCCGGTCGCCGCCGGGCTGGCGGCGAGCACATCGCGCAGGAAGACGGCGGCCCAGTTTCTCGTCGCCAGCTCCGTCAGGATCACCCCGAAGGCGAACGCGGCGAGCCCGATCATCGCGACGGGGGGCAGGGAAAAGGCCGGTCGGCGGAGGATCGGCGCCTCCGCCTCGCCGCCGAGCTGCGGCAGCCGGGCGGCGAGCGCCACGGCGGGGCCAAGCGTGACCAGGCCGACGACCAGCAGGTGCCAGTTGGTGGGGATCGCGCCCTCGGCGAAGGCGCCGGCGAGGAGCGCCCCGGCCATGGCGCCGAGGCTCCAGAAACCGTGGCATTTGCTCACGATCCGCCGCCCGAGGCGGTGCTGGATGGCGGTCGCCTCGGTGTTGATGGCTACGTCGACGGTGGCGAAGACGGCGCCGAGGACCATCAGGAAGACAAACAAGCTGGCCATGTTCGAGGCCCAGCCGGGGAGCGACATTGCGGCGCAGTAGACGGCGCTGCCGACCATGATCGCGCGCCGCGGCGACAGGAGATCGACCACCCGGCCCGCCACCATCAGCGCGGCGAAAGTGCCAATCGGCAGGCCGAGGATGGCGATGGCAAGCTCGGCCGGGCTGAGACCGAGCTCGGCCTGGACATCGGGAATGCGCGGGAACCAGTTCGAGAGCAGCGCGCCCTGGATGAAGAACATCGCCATGGTGAGCCGCGCCGGCGACAGCAGGCGTTCGGTGGCGCCGGTCTGGGTCATGTCGCGGATCAGCGGCGGGTCACCTGGAGGACGGCCCCGATCACGGCGAAGTAGGCGCTGACGACGGCGAACGCCGCTACCACCGCCCGCGGCGGATCGAGATTGGTGACGAGGGCGACCAGCGCCAGCACGCCCCAGGCGACCGCCATGGCGACGGTCAACGGCCGCCACCGTTTGACCCGCAAGGGATGGACGAACTCCACCGGCGTGAAGGTGAGCACGGCGCAGACCGCGACGATGAGCAGCGTCAGCGGCTCCGGCAGCTTGTAGACCATCAGTTGATAGACCACCGTGTTCCACACCGCCGGGAAGCCGCGAAACGCCGCCTGCGGCGTCTTCATGCGGGTGTCGGCGAAATAGAGCGCGCCGACCACGGCGATGAGGACGCCGGCAATGGCGGCGAACGGCTCGGAGAGGAGGCCGCTGGCGGTGAGGATCAGCGCCGGCAGGAAGACGTAGGTGGTGTAGTCGACGACCAGGTCGAGAATGGCGCCGTCGAACCAGGGCAAGCGCTCGGGCACGTGCAGACGGCGCGCCAGCGGCCCGTCGACGCCGTCGATGATCATGGCGATGCCGAGACAGAGGAAGACGATCTGCCACGATCCCCGGCCAGCGGCGATCGCCGCCACAAGCGCCACCGCGGCGCCGCTCGCGGTCAGCAGATGGACCGCCCAGACGCTCCAGCCCGCCATCGTCCGCCCCTGACCCCCGCCGTTGCCAGCCTTGCCATGCTTGGCCGATCCGCCACCGCGTGGCAAGGCTTGCGGGCCCGATTAGCCGCCGGCCGCGATCGTGCTAGGTAGGTCGTCGAAGAGGTGGACCAATGGCCGGAACCGCCAGCCGCGGGCGCAAGGCCGCAAACAAACAGCCACACCCGCCGGTCGTGGTGATCGGTGCCGGCCCGGTCGGCCTCGCCGCCGCGCTGTTGTTGGCCGACATCGGCTACCGGGTCACCCTGGTCGCGCCGCCGGCCCCGCGTGACGAGCGCACGTCGGCGCTGCTGGTCGGCTCGTGCGACCTGCTCGACCGTCTGGGGGTGTGGGGCAGGATCGCCGGCGCCTCCGCGCCGATGAAGACGCTGAGGATTGTCGATGCAACGCGGCGGCTGATCCGGGCGCCGGAAATCGTCTTCGAGGCCGGCGAGATCGGGCTCACCGCGTTCGGCTACAACGTCGCCAACACCGCCCTGGTCGCCGCGCTCGAGGCGGCGGTCGCGGAGACCGGCGTGCGGCGGGTGTCGGCGCTGGCGGAAAAAATCACGCCCCGCGATGACGGCGTCGTGGTGACGCCATCGCATGGCGGCGATATCGCCGCCCGGCTGGCGATCGCCGCCGACGGGCGCAACTCCAGGGCGCGCGCCGCCGCCGGCATCGCGGTTACCCAATGGCGTTACGATCAGTCGGCATTGGTGTGCAATCTTCGCCACACCCTCCCCCATCACGACACCTCGACCGAATTCCACACCGAAGCCGGGCCGTTCACGCTGGTTCCGCTTGCCGGCGACCGGTCGAGCCTGGTGTGGGTGGACCGGCCGGAGGCCACCGCGCGACGGCTGGCGCTCGACGCGAGCGCGCTTGCCGCCGACATCGAGCACCGCTCGGCCGCAATTCTCGGGGCCATCGCTATCGATGGCCGGCGCCAGGCGTTTCCGCTGTCCGGCATGAGCGCGCGTCGTTTCGCCGCCGCGCGCATGATGCTGGTCGGCGAGGCGGCTCACCTCATTCCGCCCATCGGCGCACAGGGCCTCAATCTCGGCTACCGCGACGTCGCGGCGCTCGGCGAGGTGCTCGCCGGGCCACGGGCCGACCCGGGCGAAGCGGAGCGCCTGCGCGCCTACGACCGCGCCCGCCGCGCCGACGTGATGTCGCGCACGGCCGCGGTCGACACTCTCAACCGCACGCTGTTGTCCGGCTTCCTGCCGGCACAGGCGCTGCGCGGACTTGGCCTGTTCCTGCTCGGACGGGTGCCGGCGCTGAGAAGGCTGGCGATGCGCCAGGGCATCGCCGGCTAGCCGGTCAGCGGAAGGGGGCGAGCGGGAGGATGTCGTTGAGCAGCAGGATCAGAACGACGGTCACGGTCGCGACCGAGATGACGGTGGCGAGCGCGATAGCGCTGGCGGCGCGGGCGGCGTAGGTCCTGTAGCGCTCGGCCAGGGCGAACACATTGGCGGCCGGCGGCAGCGCCGCCATCAGCACCGCTGCGTGCATCCACATCCGGTCGAAGCCGCCTACCCAGCCGAGCAGCAGGTACACGATCAGCGGGTGGATGATCAGCTTGACGCCGATCAGCGCCGAGGTTTCCGGCGGCAGTTTGTCCACCGGGCGCTGAGCGAGGCCGACGCCGAACGCGAACAGGGCGGCGGGGGCTGCGGCGCTGCCGACGGTCGCAAAGAGCGCATCGAGCGGACCGGGCAGCTTCGCGCCGATCGCCGCAGCGATGAAACCGAGGACGGTGGCGATGATCAGCGGCTGCAGGAGCACGTCACGGGCGATCCTCTCGGCGAGCTCTTTCGGTTCGCTGCGCACGCTGCCGCCGAGCGCCATCATCAGCGGTGTCAGGGCGAGAAGCATCGCGGTATCGAAGCTGAAGACGAGCGCCGTCGGGACGGCCGCCGCCGGGCCGAACGCCGCGATGACCAAGGCGGGCGCCAGGTAGCCGATATTGGCATACGAGCCGATCAGTCCCTCGATGGTCGCCTCGCCGACGTTGCCGCGGTTGACCAGCGCGCCGATGGAAAAGGCGATGGCGAAGGCGCAGTAGGTGGAGAAGGTGGTGGTCAACACGTACGACCACGCCGCCAATCCGGCGGCGGGCGTGGTTGCGATCAACCGAAAAAACAGCGCCGGCAGGGCCAGATAGACAACGAAGAAATTCAGCCCGGCCAGGCCATTGGGCGGGACCCAGCGCAGGCGGCCGGCGCCAAAACCGATCAGAATCAGCCCGAAGAAGGGAAGAATAAGCCTGACGATCTCGCCCATGCGCGATGCGGCCTTCGACGACACCACCGCTGGCGGTTCGTCCGGCGCGGCGCAACCGAGCGATCGCCCCGGCTCGCCCGTTGCGGCTGCCTATCGTTTTCGTCCGCTGCGGTCAATTGCATCGCCAGCGCGGCCGCCGACGACAGACATTGCTGCTCCGGCGCCGCCAAACGCCGGCTCCGGCCCCGCTCGGCAGCGCGCAGCCGTTCGCCGTCACCGTGCCGGCAGGCTTTCGCCGACGGGTCTACTGGCCGGAGTTGCCGGTCGCGGCCTTCTGTTCCTCGAGTAGCTTCTGGCGTGCCTGGTCGGCATGCTCTTTCAGGCTCTTGGCGAGATCGTTGCGCATCGCCTGGGCGGCCGCGGGATCGATGCCCTCGCCGTCGTAGGCCTTGGTGAAACCGACCAGGGTCAGCGGAATGCTGATCGGTGCGGCCTTTTGCTTCTGCTGGGTGAGCGCGATCACGTTCAACTGGCTGCCGGCTTTCATCGCGGTGATGAAATTGTCATCGATCTGCATGTCGGCGTAGCAGACCTCGGGAAAGCAGATGCTGTAGTGAAGCTGGTATTCCTTGCCGTTGTCGATCTGGGTGCGCATTCCGGGCCCTACCAGCATGCCCGTGGTCGGCATGCGCACGGCCGCGGCCAAGACCATCTTGGAATTGTCGGCCAGGGTCTGGATGTTCACAGAGGCGATGAACTGGCCGCCGCTGGCGGTCACCTGCTGAATCACCTGGCACACCTGTTTCTTTGACGTGGCGTCCTCGCTGCACACCTTGACCCACTTGGTGCCGGGGGATGGCGTCACTTGTGCGGTCCCCGGCGACGTGGATGCCGGAGCCTGGGCGGGCGCCGGCGCCTGGTTCGGAGCCGGAGTCTGGTCGCTCTGAGCCATCACCGCGGTCGGCAGCGCGAACGCCGTCACCGCAAGCGCCGCCGGAAAGACGTGCAGCGCGCGTCGAAGTGCACGTGAAATCATCAAAATCGTCCCCGCTTGGACCGCGCTCCGCGCGCGGCACACAAAGAACCGACCGATGCCGCTCTCGCTGCCGACTTGGCCGCCAAATGCGGCGAGACGGTGGCCGATCTGCCGCATCATTAGCCCGGCTGGCCGCCGATTTCCAGCACTCATACGGGCGGCGAGCGGCGGACCTGCCGGCGGGACGAGTGTGCTAGGCTGGCAGCGTCCAGGCCGTGGACTCACCATCGTCGCCGGTCCGGGAGTTTGCCCATGTCCGCGATCATCTTGTCGATCTCGCTCAGGCGGCCGATCGCCGCAGCGATCGCGGCCACCCTCGGTCTCGGGCTGGCGCCGCAGATCGCCGCCGGCCAGCCGACGTACGCCATTGCCATGCACGGCGACCCGGCCCTGCCGGCCGACTACGACCATCTCCCTTACGCCAACCCGGACGCGCCCAAGGGGGGCGCGATCGCCTTTGGCGCGCAGGGCAGCTTCGACAGCCTCAACCCCTTCATCCTCAAGGGGAGCGTGCCCGACGGCCTGTGGGGACGGGGCGCGTTCTGGGGCAACAACGTGTGGGACAGCCTGATGGTGCGGAGTTGGGACGAACCGTTCACCCTCTACGGCCACATCGCCCAATACGTCGAGGTGCCGGACGACCGCTCGTGGGTGGAGTTTACCCTCAACCCGCTCGCCCGCTTCTCCGATGGCCAGCCGGTGACCACGGCCGACGTGGTGTTCACCTTCAACCTGCTCAAAGACAAGGGCCTGCCCAACGGCTGGTACAAGGACGTCGACCATGTCGAGGAGAAGCCGGGAGGCAAGGTGCGCTTCGTGTTCGGCCCTAACTACGACCGCGAGATGCCTCTGTTGATTGGCCTTTTGCCGGTCCTGCCCAAGCACGCCACCGATCCGGACGGCTTCGGCGAGACCACCTTCACTCCGCCGATCGGCAGCGGCCCCTACACGGTCGAGACCGTCAATCCGGGCAGTTCGGTGATCCTCAAGCGCAACCCCGACTACTGGGCCAAGGACATGCCCGAGAAGCGCGGCTTCGACAACTTCGACGAGATCCGCATCGAGTACATCCGCGACAGCACGGCCCTGTTCGAGGCCTTCAAGAAGGGGCTGTTCGACGTCAACCTCGAGTCCAACCCGACGCGCTGGACGAGCGGGTACGATTTTCCCGCCGCCGCAGCGGGCAAGGTGGTCAAGGCCGAAATTCCCACCGGCGTGCCCGACGGCATGAACGGCTTCGTCTTCAACACGCGGCGGCCAATTTTCTCCGACATCCGCGTGCGCGAGGCGTTCACCTATTTCCTCGATTTCGAGTGGATCAACCGCACCCTCTACGGCGGGGCCTATGCCCGCACCGGCAGCTACTTCGAAGGCTCGGAGCTCTCGGCCCTCGGGCGGCCGGCGAGCGCCGCCGAGCGCGCGCTGCTGGCGCCTTTCCCCGACGCAGTCAGGCCCGACGTGATGGACGGCACCTACCGGCCGCCGGTCAGCGATGGCTCCGGCCGCGACCGCGCCAATCTCAGGAAGGGCCTCGACCTGCTGATGCAGGCCGGGTGGGAGGAACGCGACGGCAAGCTGGTCAACGCCGCAACCGGCCAGCCGTTCACCTTCGAGTTCCTGGCGATCGACAAGGAAGAGGAGCGACTGGCCCTCGCCCTGCAACGGTCGCTGGCACTGGTCGGCATCGCCATGTCGGTGCGCACGGTCGACACCGCCCAGTACTGGCAACGCGTCCTCAATGGCCGCGACTTCGACATGATGCACTGGGTCTACGGGGCGTCGCTGTCGCCGGGCAATGAGCAGATCGGCCGCTGGTCGAAGACCGACCCCAAAACGTTCGGCCGGCTCAATTTCGCCGGCGTGTCCGATCCGGCGGTCGATGCCATGATCGAGGCCATGCTCGCGGCCCGCTCGCAGGAGGATTTCGTCACTGCGGTGCGGGCGCTCGACCGCGTGCTCATCTCCGGATTCTACGTCATTCCGCTCTTCCACGCGCCGGCCCAGTGGCTGGCCTACTGGACCCGCATCAAGATGCCGGACAAGACCTCCCTTTACGGAGCGGTGCCGGAGACGTGGTGGGCGGCGCGATGAGACGCCGCCCGGCTCGCCACCCCGCCGCGGTGCCCTAGGTTGCCCGACATGGCGGCACCGCTTCTCACCATCGAGGTCGTCTCGGACGTGGTCTGCCCGTGGTGCTACCTCGGCAAACGACGCCTGGAGCGGGCGATCGCCACCCTTCCCGACGGCACGATCGCCGTGCGCTGGCGGCCGTTCCGCCTCGATGCGACCATTCCGCCGCAGGGCATCGACCGGCAGACCTATGTCACGCGCAAGTTCGGCAGCGTCGCGGCGGTCGACGGCGCCCATCGCCAGCTGACCGAGATGGGTCGCGCCGAGGGCATCGCCTACCGCTTCGACAGGATCACCCGCTCTCCCAACACGATCGACGCCCATCGGCTGGTGCGCTGGGCGGCGGACGACGGCCGCGAGGACGCGATGGTCGAGCGCCTGTTCGCCGCTTACTTCAGCGAAGGTCTCGACGTCGGCGATCAGGCCGTGCTTGCCCGTCTGGCCGGCGAGGCCGGCCTCGACGAGGATACCACCGCCAGGCGTCTGGCCGGCGACGAGGACCGGGCGGAGGTCGCGGGAGAGATCGACCAAGCCTACCGCATCGGCGTGACCGGCGTGCCCTGTTTCATCATCGACCGGCGCTATGCGGTGATCGGCGCCCAGCCGCCGGAGGTGATTGCCGCCGCCATCGAGCAGGCCGCGTCGGAGACGGCACCGTCCGCCTGATCCGGCAAGCTCACGCCGCCCGCCGCTCGCCCTCCGCGGCGAGACGGGCAAGCACACCGACGACCTCGGCGGTGCCCTTGAGGCGCTTGCCGGGTTCGGACCAGTCGCGGACGAGGACGATCGTCTGATCGGGACGGATGCGGGCGAGCGAGCCCTGCCGCGCCACCCAATCGATCAGGCCGGCGGGGTTGGCGAAGACGTTGCCGCGCAAGCCGATCACCGCTCCCTTCGGTCCGACATCCACCTTCTCGACGTTGGCGTGGCGGGCGAGCGCCTTGATGGTGACGATCTCGATCAGATGCTCGACCGCGTCCGGCAGCGGCCCGAAACGGTCGATCAGCTCGGCGGCGAAGCCCTCGATCGCCGCCGGCTCGTCGAGGTCGGCGAGACGCTTGTACAGGCCAAGGCGCAAGCCGAGGTCGCCGACGTAGCTTTCCGGTATCATCACCGCCATGCCGATGGTGATCTGCGGAGACCAACGTCCGTCGGTCGCCTGCTCGCCGCCTTCCTGGAGCGAGGCGACCGCCTCCTCGAGCATCTGCTGGTAGAGCTCGTAGCCGACCTCGCGGATGTG
>CAZSWL010000259.1:0-4425 GCA_964610725.1 uncultured Bauldia sp. | reverse complement strand
GTTCACCCACATCACCAACACGCTCGCCACGGACAAGGAAATCTCCGACCGCTGGCGCGGCTTCAAGGATGTGGCCGCCGCCCGCCACCTTGCCAACCGGGTCGAGCCGGAGGTGGTCGAGGCGTTGGTGGCGGCGGTCACCGCCGCCTATCCGCGCCTGTCGCACCGTTACTACGCGCTCAAGGCGCGCTGGTTCGGGCGCGAGCGGCTCGACCATTGGGACCGCAACGCGCCGCTGCCCAAGGCGCCGGCGCGGACGGTACCGTTCGGCGAGGCCCGCGCCACCGTGCTCGGTGCATATGGGCTGTTTGCGCCGGAGATGGCCGCGATCGCCAGGCGCTTCTTCGACGGGCGCTGGATCGACGCGCCGGTGAGGCCGGGCAAGGCGCCCGGCGCCTTTTCGCATCCGACGGTGCCGTCGGTGCATCCCTACGTGCTGCTCAACTACCAGGGCAAGGTGCGCGACGTGATGACGCTTGCCCACGAGCTTGGCCACGGCGTCCACCAGGTGCTCGCCGCCCGGCAGGGCGCGTTGATGGCGCCGACGCCGCTGACACTGGCGGAAACGGCGAGCGTGTTCGGCGAGATGCTGACGTTCCGGGCGTTGCTCATGGAGATCGGCGACGGCGAAGAGCGCAAGGCGACCATCGCCGCCAAGGTCGAGGACATGCTCAATACGGTGGTGCGGCAGATCGCCTTCTACGTCTTCGAGCGCAAGGTGCACACCGAGCGCAGGGAGGGGGAGCTGACCGCCGATCGCCTTGGCGAAATGTGGCTCAAGGTGCAGGGCGACAGTCTCGGGCCGGCGATCGTCCTCGGGCCGGGTTACGAGACGTTCTGGAGCTACATTCCTCACTTCATCCATTCGCCGTTCTACGTGTATGCCTATGCCTTCGGCGACTGCCTGGTGAATTCGCTCTATGCGCTCTACGAGGAGGGCGCGCCCGGCTTCCAGGCGAAGTACCTCGACATGCTCAAGGCGGGCGGCAGCAAGCATCACAAGGAACTGCTGGCGCCCTTCGGCCTCGATGCCGGCGACCCCGGCTTTTGGCAGAAGGGCCTCGGCGTCATCGAGCGGCTGATCGACGAACTGGAAGCGATGGAGGCGGCGTAGCGGTCCGTGTCGTGCCTGCCTATATCGGTACCGCCGGCGCGCGCCCGCCGGATGGAGCGACCATGAAATTCATCTTCTTCATCCTGCTCGTCATCCTGATTGCCCAGATCGGCTTCTGGAAGACGCTCGGCGCCGTCCTCGGCGCGGCGGCGATGCTGGTGCTGCTGGCCGCGCTGCTGATGGCGGTGATCGTCATCGGCGGCGTGCTGATCGCGGCCGGCATGCGGTGAGGACCGCCGCGGCGGGGCGCTCGGACACCAAATGAGCGATCGCGAACACAACCGCCTGAGCGGGCGCGTCTCCCGCTACGCGCGGGTGGGCGCCGGCATCGGCGGAGCGGCGGCGCGCATGGTGGGGGCGCGTCTGTTCGGCCGCAATCTCGACGACGCCAGGAACGCTGCCGATCTCGCCAGCACCCTCGGCGGTCTCAAGGGACCGTTGATGAAGGTGGCCCAGCTGATGGCGGCGATTCCCGACCTGCTGCCGCCCGACTTCGCCGCGGCGCTACAGAAGCTGCAGGCGGAAGCGCCGCCGATGGGGCCGGCCTTCGTCAGGCGGCGCATGATGGCGGAGCTGGGGCCGGAGTGGCAAAAGCGTTTCAGGAGCTTCGAGGGCACGCCGGCGGCGGCCGCCTCGCTCGGTCAGGTGCACAAGGCAGTCGGCCGCGACGGGCGGGCGCTCGCCTGCAAGCTTCAGTACCCGGACATGCAGTCGGCGGTCGAGGCCGATGTCGGGCAGCTCGGCGTCATCCTCGCCATGCAGCGACGCCTGCGGCCGCAGATCGACACCCGCGAGATCGCCAAGGAGCTCGCCGAGCGACTGCGCGAGGAGCTCGACTACGTTCGCGAGGCGCGCCACGCGGCGCTCTACCGCGAGATGCTCGCCGACAACAATGCCGTGCGCGTGCCGGAGACGGTGGCTGAACTGTCGACGGCGCGGCTGCTCACCATGACCTGGCTCGACGGCAAGCCGCTGTTCTCCTGCCTCGACTACGCGCTGGCCGAGCGCAACCGCATCGCCACGGCACTCTTCCAGGCGTGGTGGACGCCGTTCGCCCGCTACGGCGTCATCCATGGCGACCCTCATCCCGGCAACTACACCGTCTTCGCAGAACAGGCGGCCGTTGCCGCAAGGTCGAGGGGACGGCAACGACAGCGCGCGGCGGGATCGACAATCGGGGTCAATCTCTTCGACTTCGGATGCGTGCGCATCTTTCCGCCGCGCTTTGTCGGCGGCGTCGTCGAGCTCTACCACGGACTGAGGGACAACGACCGCGAGCGCATTGCCGCCGCCTACCGGTCGTGGGGATTCGGCAACCTCACCAACGACACCATCGACGCGCTCACCGTGTGGGCACGGTTCATCTATGCGCCGCTGCTCGACGACCGGGTGAGGACGATCGCCGACGGCGTGGCGCCGGCAGCGTACGGGCGGCGCGAAGTGTGGGAGGTCAAGCAGCGGCTGAAGCCGCAGGCGGCGGTGGTCATTCCGCGCGAGTTCGTGCTGATGGACCGGGCCGCCATCGGTCTCGGCTCGGTGATGCTCCACCTCAGGGCGGAACTCAACTTCCATCGCCTGTTCACGGGCATGATCGCCGAATTCGACGAGGCAGCGCTCGCCAGGCGTCAGCAGGCCGCCCTCGCTCGGGCAGGGCTCGCCCATGCGGACGGCTGATCGCGCCGGCGCAGGTGCGGCCGTTTGCCCCGTTGCGATGGTGCGATTGCCGGCGGCCCATGTTTTGCTATAAAGCGCCCGCCAGCCCGCGGGAGAGAGGAGACCGGCAATGGCCGAACACGGCGCCACCGAGGTCGGCACCGCGACAGCGATCGACGTTGCCAACTATGAGCGCACCTATCGGGGCTTTCTGCGCCTCGTCAAATACTGCGTCGCCGCAGTCGCCATCGTTCTCATCCTGATGGCGATCTTTCTCACCTGAGGCGCCCGCCGGGCGGGTCCAAGCCCCGCCGCGCCGGCCCGGTGCGGCAACAGCACGGATGATGCGATGAAGATCGCTGTGCCGGCGGAAGCCGACAAGGTCGAAACCAGGGTCGCGGCCACGCCCGAAACGGTGAAGAAATTCATCGGCCTCGGCGCCGAGGTCACCGTGGCGGCGGGTGCCGGCGCCCATTCGGCGATCACCGACGCGGAGTTCGCGGCGGCCGGAGCGACCATCGAAAAGAGCAGCGCCAAGGCGGTCGGCGACGCCGACATCGTGCTCAAGGTCCGCCGCCCGTCGGCAGGCGAACTGAAAAGCTACAGGCGCGGTGCCGTGGTGGTGGCGGTGATGGACCCTTACGGCAACGAAACCGCGGTCAAGGCGATGGCCGCGGCCGGCATCGTCGCGTTCGCCATGGAACTGTTGCCGCGCACCACCCGTGCCCAGGCCATGGACGTGCTGTCGAGTCAGGCCAACCTTGCCGGCTACCAGGCGGTGATCGATGCGGCGGAAGCCTACGACCGGGCACTGCCGATGATGATGACCGCGGCGGGCACGGTGCCGGCGGCGCGGGTGTTCGTGATGGGTGCCGGGGTCGCCGGCCTGCAGGCGATCGCCACGGCCCGCCGGCTCGGCGCCGTCGTCACCGCCACCGACGTCAGACCCGCGGCCAAGGAGCAGGTGGCGAGCCTGGGCGCCAAGTTCGTCGCCGTCGAGGACGACGAGTTCCGTCAGGCGGAGACGACCGCCGGCTACGCCAAGCCGATGTCGGCGGAGTACCAGGCCAAGCAGGCGGCGCTCGTCGCCGACCACATCAAGAAGCAGGACATCATCATCACCACGGCGCTGATCCCCGGCCGGCCGGCACCCCGCCTCATCTCGAAGGAGATGGTCGCCGCCATGAAGCCCGGCTCGGTGATCGTCGATCTCGCCGTCGAGCGCGGCGGCAATGTCGAGGGCGCCAAGCCGGGCGAGGTTGCCACCGTCGGCGAGGTGACGATCGTCGGCCATCTCAACGTCGCCGGCCGCATCGCGGCGAGCGCTTCGGCGCTCTACGCGCGCAACCTCTACGCCTTCGTCGCCACCATCATCGACAAGGAGAAGAAGGCGGTGGCGATCGATTGGGACGACGACCTCGTCAAGGCAACCAACCTCACCCGCGACGGCAAGGTTGTGCACCCGGCCTTCGCCGGCGAAGGAGCCAAGTCATGAGCCAACTCGCCGATCCGTTCGTGTTCCGCGTAGCGATCTTCGTGCTCGCCATCTTCGTCGGCTACTACGTGGTGTGGTCGGTGACGCCGGCGTTGCACACGCCGCTGATGTCGGTGACCAACGCCATCTCGTCGGTGATCGCGGTGGGGGCGCTGTTGGCGGT
>CAZSWL010000258.1:0-7043 GCA_964610725.1 uncultured Bauldia sp. | reverse complement strand
ACCAAACGCGAGTTTACCCGCGTTTGGCAGTCAAAAATGTCGAAGTCGGAAACATCCGACTTCCATGTGAGAGGTCGGCAACATCCGACTTGGTCGGAGGTCGAAAGTCCGATTGGTCACCAATCGGACTTCCGGGTGAGGGGTTGGAGCGTCAGGCGTTATTCGCGCCGCGTGCCAGCGCCTGCGTGATCTCGCCACTAGAGGGCGCCATGACCGACGGCGAAACGTTTCTTGCCATTGCTTCCTATTTCGGCGCGGTCAACGCAGCGGCCTTCCTCGCATTCGCCTGGGACAAACATTGCGCCAGGGCGGGCCTGTGGCGCGTCCCCGAGCGATCGCTTCTGGCCATCGCCGCCATCGGCGGAAGTGTCGGTGCCATCGTCGCCGTGCGGCACCTGCGCCACAAGACACGGAAGGAACCGTTTCGAACCATCCTGTACGCGATTGCGGTGGCGCAGGTGGTCGGCGCGTTGTCCCTGTTCGTCCCGCAAGTTCGGAATGAGGTTTGGCAGTTCGTGCAAGGGGTGCTTCGCCCGGGCGCCTAGCGCTCACGAAACGGAGCCCGTCGGGCGGAAGTGCGAAGCGCGTTCCGCCGCGTGACGGCATCGATGCAATACGCTGCGCTATTGCACCCCACGGAACCCGAAATGCAGCACGCCACCTCTCCCACCAAACGCGGGTTTACCCGCGTTTGGCAGTCAAAAATGTCGAAGTCGGAAACATCCGACTTCAAAAATGTCGAAGTCGGAAACATCCGACTTCGATGGGAGAGGTCGGAAGTCCGATTGGTGACCAATCGGACTTCCGGGTGAGGGGTTAGAGCGCCGGGCGTTATTCGCGCCGCGTGAGCGCCTGCGTGATCTCGCTCAGCACCCCGTCGATGTTCTCCATCACGCGCAGAAGCACCGCTCGTGGCCAGCGCCCGTTCCGCAGGTGCAGCGAGGCCGCAGGCCGGCGCCCAAGCGATCGCAAAACAAAAACGGCGGTCGCGCCTGGCGCGGCCGCCGCTCCGTTCATGTCAGCAGCGTTCAGTCCTGCGGTTTCACCTCGGTCGCCACCATCGCGCCGTCCGCCTGCTTGGTGTACTCGATGATGACCTTGTCGCCGACCTGGAGCGAGGCCGTGTCGCTGTCCTCCGGCAACTGGTAGGTGTTGCCGTCGTCGAGAGTGACGGTCATCTCGTAATCATCCACGGCGGTAATCGACCCCGACGCCTCATCGGCCAATGCCGCCAGCGGTGACACGGCCAAAAGCATCGCCGCGCCGGCGGCGACCATCAACTTCCGCATTTCCGTTCTCCAAGAGAAAAACACGACGTATTCGACGTCGCGCGTTGCCCGAACCGGGCGGCGCGAGATTCACTCTCGCATCGGGGCGTTTTGTGGACTGAATGATGGTGTCGCGCCGGCCGAATTGCGGCCCGCGGCCGCAATCTCGCGGCGGAACTGTGGCCGGCCGGCGACCGTCCGGCGATTGCACCGGCCGGCGGGAACAGGAAGGCTCGTTGGGTTTTGAAAAACACCGGCGCTGCGGCAAGCGGCCGGTCTTGCGGACCCCGCCCTAGCGCCGCCCGGGGCGCGGCTTCGGCTTCGGCGCCGGCAACAGCCCCTCGCGCTGGGCGCGCTTGCGGGTCAGCTTGCGGGCGCGGCGCACCGCCTCGCTCTTCTCGCGCGCCCGCTTCTCGGACGGTTTCTCGTAATACCGCTGGCGCTTCAGTTCGCGATAGAAGCCCTCGCGTTGAAGCTTCTTCTTGAGGACCTTCATGGCCTGGTCGACGTTGTTGTCGCGGACGAGAATTTGCAAAACACCATCCTCTGGTTCGGGGTCGGGAGCACTGACTTAGGGCTTTTCGACCGGTTTGGCGACTGCCTTGGGCGGAAAATTCCCGAAAAGCGCCTGCGGCGGCGCCAAGAGCCCGGCCAGACCGTCGGCTACCCTCACCTCCCGTTAACCATCGCGAAACGCCCTTGCCCCATCATCGCCCGGCCTGTTTCCGTCAGCGGAGTGCCGCGATGCTTCACCGTTCCCTTCTCGCCGCCGCGGGGGTCGCCGCCCTGATGACGCCGGCGCTGGCTGCCGACATGACGCCGCCGATGCCGACCGGCGCGTGCGCGCCACCTCAGTCCTACATCGCCGCAGCGGCGGTGCCGACCACCTTCCGCGCGTGGAGCCGCCGTGGCGACCGGCCGCGCATGCTCTACGTGGAGCGCTACGATCCGCGTAACCCGCCGCCGGCGCCGACGCCGGCGATCAAGCCGGGACCGACGTACATCGCGCCGCAGACCGCCTACCTCGCCAGTCCGATCTGCGACTTCGCGTACGGCCAGCCGCGGCGCAGCTGGTACGACGGCCAGCTGTTCTACTGGCCGGGCGGCGTCAAGGCCGGTCCCGACAGCTTCATGATCATCGAGCGCTAGCGGCGGGCGAGCCTACAGGCGCCGCAAGACCCTGAATATGCCCCAGGCGAGAAACAGCCCGGCGGTGACGTAGCCCCACCATTTGGCGTTACGCAGGTTGAGGAAGAAGGTGCCGCGCGAGGACGTGCCGACCGGGCGCGCCTTCTGCCAGCTGGCGGCGTCGGTCCGCTCCAGCCACAGCCGGGCGGCGGAGCGCTTGTCCTTGTTCCAGTGACCGATGATCAGCTCGCCGCGCACCTTGTCGGCGCCGAGCTCCTTGAACTGGCGGTTCCACCGCTCGATTTCGCCTTCGCTGGCCGGGGCCATTCGATCGCCGTCGCCGTTGGTCGCCCGCGTGTCGACTAACACCGGCAAGGACGTCTGCCAAGGGGCGATCAAAGCCGCTGTGCGGCTGCCCGGTTGCCGCCATTCCCGTCGCTGCCGGCGCCTTGTCCTTGCCTTGAAGTGCGGACATCATGGCCCATCGGCGCCGCAACCGTATCGCGATTCGCGGCCAAGCGGTTTCGTGCGCGGAGGATGGAATGCCCGGGAAGTATCTGCGATCGGCTGCCTCAGGCCTGCTGCTCGCCGCCGCCGTCGGCACCGCCCACGCCGCTCCCGACCCGCAGCACATCGCCGACCTCCTGGTCGCCGCCGCGGCCGCCACCGGCGAGGCGCAGCTCGCCTACAAGGCGGCCACCGCCGACGGCGACACCATCACCGTCAGCGGCCTCACCGTCAGCGTCCCGGCCAAACAGGCGACGCTCACCATTCCCGCGGTGGTGATCAGCGGCGCCGCCGAGCGCCAGCCGGGCGGCTTCACCGCCGAGCGCATCGCCTTCGACGGCGGCAGCGCCTCCGCCCCGGCCGGCAGCTTCAAATGGCAGAGCGCGGCCATGGACGGGGCCGTCGTCGCCTCCGCCGACGAGGTCAAGGCGCGCGCCCGCGTGCGGCCGTTCCGCACCATGACCGTCAGCGGCCTGTCGGCAAATGAGGCCGCCGCCGATCCGATCGAGGTGGCGACGGTCGCCGTCACGATCGGCGCCGTCGGCGAAGGGACGCCGATCAGCGTCGTCATCAAGGCCTCCGGGGTCCGCTTTCCCGCCTCGCTCGTCGCCAACCCGATCGCCGCCGCCATGGCCGATCGACTTGGCTACAAGGAGTTCGACGCCGACATCGCCATGGACGGCGCCTACGATCCCTCCGGCGACACGCTGGCGATCAACGCGCTGACCATCGACGCGGCCGGCATCGGCAAGATTGCGGTGACCGCCAAGTTCAGCGGCCTGTCGTTCCGCCGCCTGTCCGATCCCGCGCAAGCGAAGGCGGCGCGTGCCGCCGCCCGTCTCGACGCGATGACGGTGCGCTTCGACGACGCCGGATTCGTCGCCCGCATGCTCGCCATGCAGGCAAGCATGCTGGGCGGCACGCCCGACGACGTGCGCGCCGAGCTGGTCTACGGGGCGTTGCCGTTCGCGTTGAGCTTCATCGGCAACACCACCTTTCGCGATTCGCTGCTGGCGGCGACCGCGGCCTTCCTCGAGGACCCCCATTCGCTGACCTTCACCGCCGCCCCGGCCGAGCCGGTGCCGCTCGGCAAGGTGGTGCGCACGGCGCTGCATACGCCGACCGCGCTGCCCGACCTGCTCGACCCGGCCGTGGTCGCCAACCATTGAGCGCGGTCGCTTGCGGGGAATCGCCGCCGTGAAACGCGCCACCGTGCGATGGGGCCTGGCGGCGGCGCTGGCCTGGCTGGTTGTCGTCGACGCCGGCGTCGCGGCGGCCCAGCAGCCGGTCGAGACCGCCATCGCGCAGTGGGTCGCCGCCATCGACGCTTCGCCCGACTGGTCGGCCGGCTACCGCGACCTCAGCTACGACCCGGCGAGCGGCACGGCGGTGGTCACCGGCCTGTCGGTGCACAGTGCCACGGCCGGGTTCGCGGTCGATTTCGATTCGATCACGGTGAGCGGCTTCCATGCGACCAGCGACGGCAGCTTTGCCGCCGGCCGGATTGCTACCAGCGACGGGGCGGTGGTTGCCGGCATCTTCACCGTCGCGCTGTCCGATATGGTCCTCGACAACGTGGTGCTGCCACAGAACACCGGATTCGTGTGGGACGCCCGGCGGCCGTTCACCTCGATGGTCAAGGCCCTGGTGCCGTTGACCCATGTCAGCATGAGCGACGGCCATTTCGGCTCGGTCAAACTCACCGAGGCGGTCGCCGGCGTCGCCAGCGAGATCTCCTATGGGGACATCGGCCTCAAGGGCTGGGCCAACGGCCTGATCGCCAGCGTCACGGCCGGTCCTTTGACCACCCGCTCGCCGAGCGACCTGCCCCTGATCACCATGCGGGTCGGCCAGTTCACGGCGAGCGACGTCGACCTTGGCGCCTTCCTGCATGTCTATGATCCCGACGCCTATGTCGGCGGCGTCGGCGACCGCAGGTGGCGCACGGCGGTCGCCTCGGCGACCTACGACGACGTCGGGATGGCGGTGCCGGGCGCCAAGCTGGCGATCGGCTCGGTGTCGCTCGCCGATCTCAAGGTCCGCCAGCCCGCGGCCAGCTTTGCCGGGCTGTTCGACCAGGCCATGCTCGACCCGTTCGGCACCGGCAGCCAGGTCACCGCCGAGCGCGGCCTCGACCTCGCCTCGGCCTTCTCGTTCGGCCGCTTCGTCATGCAACCGGTCGACGTCAGCGCGATCGGCTTCGACCGCCTCCATCTCGACCGGATGTCGATCGACGATTTGTCGATGGACGGCCTCGGCGAGTTGACCCTCGACGGCATCGACGTGGAGATCGCCGATCAGGTGTCGGTCAAGCTCGGCCGGCTTGCCTTCGGCGGCATGGCGTTCCCCAAGACCGCGACGATCGCGGCCGCCCTCGATGCCGCGCAGACCGGCGGCAACGTGGATTTCTCCTCGCTCGCCCCGACGCTCGGCTTCTTCGAGGCCGGCGACGTCGACGTCGATATCGCCGATACGCCACCGATCCGGCTCGGACGTATGCGGATCGACCTTGCCAACTACGTCGGTCAGGTGCCCACGGCGGTGACCGCCGCGATCACCGGCGCCGACGTCAGCACGGACGTGATCCCCGACGATAGAATCCGCCGGCTGCTGACCGAGTTCGGCTACCAGCGCATTCACCTCGACGCCGGCGTCAAGGCCGCCTGGCATGACGGCGACGACACCACCGCGGTGGACGACTTCTCCGTCAAGCTCGCCGACATCGGAACGCTCGCCGGCAAGGCGAAGTTCGCCGGTCCAACCCGTGCCGATCTCGAACAGCTCAATTCACCCGCCGGCCTCGACCGCGTCCTCGCCGCGGTGTCGCTGGCGGACGCCACCTTCACCTTCACCGACGATTCCATCGTCGGACGGGCGATCGCCGGTCAGGCGGCGCGGCTCAAGGTCGACCCGACCAAGTTTCGCGAGCAGTTCGCCCGCGGGCTGCCGTTCATGCTCTCCTTCCTCGGCAATCGCGACTATCAGGCAAAGGTCGCTCCGGTGCTGCAGGCGTTCATCCGGGCGCCGGGGTCGATCACGTTCATGACCACGCCGGCGGCGCCGATCGCGCTGTCGCAGATCATGGCGGCGGCGCGCAGCGCGCCGTTCAGCCTGCCCAACATGCTCGCCCTGACCGTCACCGGCGCGGCTGCCGCCGGGAGCAAGCCCGCCGCGACGGGCACACAGGCCGCGCCGGCCAACTAGGTCTGTTTCGGCAGGTCGAGGCGGATGTGGAGGTCGCGGAGCTGCTGCGGCCTCACCTGCGACGGGGCGCCCATCATCAGGTCCTCGGCACGCTGGTTCATCGGAAACATGGTCACCTCGCGCAGGTTCTCCTCGCCGCACAAGAGCATGACCATGCGGTCGATGCCCGGCGCGATGCCGCCATGCGGCGGGGCGCCGTAGGAGAGCGCGTTCAGCATCCCGCCGAACTGGCTGGTGAGCTCGTCCTCGGTGTAGCCGGCGATGGCGAACGCCTTCTTCATGATCTCCGGCTTGTGATTGCGGATGGCACCGGACGACAGCTCGACGCCGTTGCAGACGATGTCGTACTGCACCGCCTTGATCGACAGGATGGTGTCGCGGTCGGTGACGTCGAGCGCCAGGAAGGCGTCGTGATCGTAGTTGGGCATGGAAAAGGGGTTGTGGGAGAAGTCGATCCTCTTCTCCTCCTCGTTCCACTCGTAGGCGGGAAAGTCGACGATCCAGCAGAAGGCAAAGGCGTTCTCGTCGATCAGCTTGAGCTCGTGGCCGATCCTCTGGCGCGCCGTGCCGGCGAAGACGTGGTGCTTGGCCGGGTGGCCGCAGACGAAGAAGACCGCATCATTGTCCCCAAGGTGCAGCTTGTCGCGGATCGCCTCGGTGCGCTCGGGTCCGATGTTCTTGGCGATCGGCCCGGCACCCTCGCCGTCGTCGCGGAAAAAGATGTAGCCGAGCCCGGGCTGGCCCTCGGCTATCGCCCAGGCGTTCATGCGGTCGCAGAAGGCGCGGTTGCCGCCGGTCGGCGCCGGAATCGCCCACACCTCGACGCGCGGGTCGGCGGCGATCTGGCCGGCGAAGATCTTGAATCCGGAATCGCGGAATTCGTCGGTCACGTCGGCCATGACGATCGGATTCCTGAGGTCCGGCTTGTCGGTGCCG
>CAZSWL010000257.1:0-3491 GCA_964610725.1 uncultured Bauldia sp. | reverse complement strand
ATCCGCATCGATCACGTGCTCTTGTCGCCGCTCGCCGCCGACCGTCTCACCGACGCCGCCATCGACAAGCGCACGCGCGAATGGGAGAAGCCGTCCGACCACGTTCCGGTGGTCGTCGACCTTGCGTTCTAGGCCGTGGCGAAGGTTCCGCTTTTTTTGTTTCGCCACGGTCTTTTGACTTGCCCCTGCCAGCGATACAGTGGAGCGATGACACGGTGGGCGATCATCGGCGCGCTGGTGGCGGCAACCACGGCAAGTGCGAGCCTGGCCGAGGACGCGCAGAAAAACGCGACGCCGGTGTGCATGAGCGGCGGCGTCCAATACAAGGTCGGCGATTACGCCTGCCTGCCGGCCTGTCACGGCCGCAGGCGGCTGGCCCGTTGCGAGGTCAACGGCAGCGGCGGCCAGGCGCTGTGGAGCTACGTGTCCGACGCTTGTCCGAGCGCCATGATCGATAACCCGCCGTGGCCGAGCGACTGGAGCGAATTGCCGGTGGCTACCGACATGACCCCGCTCCCGCTCACCGTCAATCTCAGCGCCGTCGCGCCGCAGTTCGCGCCGCGCATCGGCAGTCACTGGCGGGCGCTCATCCGCTAGGTGGCGCGCACGCGGTGCGCCAACGACGGTAGGCGCGCAATCGCTATTGCGTGGCGTTGACGGCGAGCTGTCCGGGGTTTTGCGCCAGCCAGTCGTCGGCGCCCCGCTTGGCCGCCGTCCAGTCGGCTTCGCTCGCCACCGAGCGCGCGTCCTCGTGCATCTCCATGATCCAGTGGACGCCGGGGTCGGCGCGGGCGAGCGCGATGGTCAGGTACATCAGTCCCTTGACCGGCTGGCGGGGTACTCCGAGCCCCTCGAACAGCAGGTGGCCGTAAAGGGCCTGGCCGCTGGCGCTGCCGTAGTCGGCCGCCCGTTTCGCCCACATCGCGGCCTGGCGCAGATTGTAGGCGCGACCCTTGCTGTCGAGATGCGACCAGGCGAGGTCCATCGATATGTTGATCAGCAGGAACTTGGCCTCGGCATTGCCCTTGTCGGCCGACAGGTTGGCCCACTTGGCCGCCTGAAGCAGGTCGCGCTCGCCGCCCTCGCCGCCATAGTACATGCGGGCGAGATTGAACTGGGCGGAGGCATCGCCGAAGTAGGAGGCGGCGTAGGCGAAGAACTGGCGGGCGCGGCCGAGATCGGGCTTGACCACGGTGTTGGGAATGCCGTCGCGATAATAGGTGCCGAGCTGAACGAAGGCGTCGGACACGTACGGCGCCCACGGCCCGTCGGGACCGTCGTCGGCGTGGGCGTCGGCGACCTCGCTGAACATCTTGAACGCCTTCAAGTCGTTGCGGGCGACGCCCTCGCCGGTGGCGTACATCTGGCCGAGCTTCCACTGGGCGCCGGCGAGGCCCTTGTCGGCGGCGAAGCTCAACGCCGCCAACGCGGCCTGGGTGTCGCCGCTCTTGAACGACGTCAGGCCGAAACGCAGCGCCTCGGTCGGCGGCGTGTCAGCGTTGAGGTCCTTGATCTCGAATGCCAGCGCCGGCCCGGCGAGGCCGAGCACGCTCACCAGCACCGTTGCCGCCACCGCGTTACGTATCGGCATAGGTCTTCGTTTCCGCCGCAGCCCCGGGGTGGGTCACGGCGCCGTGGCGGGCCGACCCGACCCCTTGGGTGTATTTCCAAAGCGCGCCGCTGGCGAAGCCGTTCGGCCGCGCCTTCCATGCCTTGCGCCGCGCCGCCAGGGTCGCCTCGTCGAGACGCACCGACAGCGTCCCGGCGACCGCGTCGATGTCGATGATGTCGCCGTCCTCGAGCAGACCAATGGGGCCGCCGTCGGCCGCCTCGGGCCCGACGTGGCCGATGCAGAAGCCCCGCGTGCCGCCCGAGAAGCGACCATCGGTGATCAAAGCCACCTTGTCCCCGGCGCCCTGACCATAGAGCGCGGCGGTGGTCGACAGCATCTCGCGCATGCCGGGTCCGCCCTTGGGGCCCTCGTAACGAATGACCAGAACGTCACCGTCCTTGTACTTTCGCTCGTTGACGGCGGCGAAGCAGTCCTCCTCGCGGTCGAAGCAGCGCGCCGGACCGGAGAACTGAAGCTTCTTCATGTTCGCCACCTTCACGATGGCGCCGTCGGGGGCGAGGTTGCCCTTGAGGCCGACGACCCCGCCGCTCGGGCTCAACGGATTGTCCGCCGGACGGATGACGTCCTGGTCCGGGTTCCACTTCACGCCCTTGAGGTTGTCGGCAATCGTGCCGCCGGTGACCGTCATGCAGTCGCCGTGCAGGTGGCCGTGGTCGAGCAGCGTCTTCATCAGCAACGGCATGCCGCCCGCTTCGAACATGTCCTTGGCGACGTAGCGGCCACTCGGTTTCAGGTCGGCGATGTAGGGGGTCTTCTTGAAGATCTCCGCCACGTCGAAGAGATCGAACGCGATGCCGCATTCGTGGGCGATGGCCGGCAGGTGGAGGGCGCCGTTGGTCGATCCGCCGGTCGCCGCGACCACGGTGGCGGCGTTCTCCAGCGCCTTGCGCGTGACGATGTCGCGCGGGCGGATGTTGCGGGCGAGGAGCTCCATCACCTTCTCGCCGGCCGCCATGCAGAAGCGATCGCGAATCTCGTAGGGCGCCGGCGCCCCGGCCGAATACGGCAGGGCAAGGCCGATCGCCTCGGACACGCACGCCATCGTGTTGGCGGTGAACTGGCCGCCGCAGGAGCCGGCCGAGGGACAGGCGACCTGCTCCAGCACGTCGAGGTCCTCGTCGGACATCTTGCCGACCGAGTGCAGTCCGACCGCCTCGAACAGATCGACCACGGTCACGTCCCTGCCCTTGAAGGTGCCGGGCAGGATCGAACCGCCGTAGATGAACACCGACGGCACGTTGAGGCGGCACATGGCCATCATCATGCCGGGCAGCGACTTGTCGCAGCCGGCGACGCCGACAAGGGCGTCGTAGCAGTGGCCGCGCATGGTCAGCTCGACCGAATCGGCGATGACCTCGCGCGAGGGCAGCGACGACTTCATCCCCTCGTGGCCCATGGCGATGCCGTCGGTCACGGTGATGGTGCAGAATTCGCGCGGTGTGCCGCTGGCGGCGGTAACGCCCTGCTTGACCGCTTGCGCCTGACGCATCAGCGAAATGTTGCAGGGAGCGGCTTCGTTCCAGCAGGTCGCTACGCCGACGAAGGGCTGATGGATCTGCTGCGACGACAGCCCCATCGCGTAGTAGTACGACCGGTGCGGCGCATGCTCGGGGCCTTCGGTAACGTGGCGGCTCGGCAACTTCCGCTTGTCAAATACGCGCGCTTCCATGCAATCCTCGTCAGGCCCTGCGTTCCGTCGCGGCCGCACACAGCCGTTGGCGCCGTGGCAGACGGCAACCGTGCGCGCAGGACGCGCCCATTCGACCCCGTCAAACCAGGCACTTGCCCCCCTTCACGGCATGTCACCTGATCGGCCGCGACGGTGGGTTCAGTTTATGGCTGAAAGACGACAAGTCCG
>CAZSWL010000256.1:0-3763 GCA_964610725.1 uncultured Bauldia sp. | reverse complement strand
TTCACCGAGAATTTCGTCCTGCCCTTCTCCCACGACGAGGTGGTGCACGGCAAACGCTCGATGATCGACAAGATGCCCGGAGACGCCTGGCAGAAGTTCGCCTCCCTGCGCCTGCTATACACCTTCATGTTCACCTACCCGGGCAAGAAGCTCCTGTTCATGGGCGGCGAATTCGGGCAGGAGCGCGAATGGAGCCACGACCGCTCGCTCGACTGGCACCTGCTCGACGATGCCGCCCACAAGGGGCTGCAACGGCTGGTGAGCGACCTCAACCATCTCTATCGTGCCGCCCCGGCGCTGCATCAGCTCGACTGCGACCCGGCCGGATTCGCCTGGATCGAAGGCGGCGACACCGAGCAGAGCGTCTATTCGTTCGAGCGCCGCGGCGAGGACGGGCGGGCGATGGCGATCGTGTGCAATTTCACCCCCGTGGTCAGGCACGACTACGCCGTCGGCGTCGCCCAGTCCGGTGCCTGGCGCGAACGGTTGAACACCGATGCCGAGATCTATGGCGGCTCCAACATCGGCAACGGCGGCACGCTGGCGACGGCGTCGGTGCCCATGCACGGGCGCCCGCATTGCCTGAGACTGACCCTCCCCCCGCTGGCGACGATCGTGCTCGAGCCGGCCGGCAGCTGACGACGGACAACCGATGACGCAAGTCGTGCTGGCCGGCCGGCCGCATCCGCTCGGGGCGAGGTGGGACGGATCGGGCGTGAATTTCGCGCTGTTTTCCGCCAACGCCACCCGGGTCGAGCTCTGCCTGTTCGATGCCAACGGCCGCCGCGAGGTCGAACGCGTCGACCTGCCGGAACAGACGCACGAGGTCTGGCACGGCTACCTGCCGCACGTGCGGCCGGGCCAGCTCTACGGCTATCGCGTGCACGGACCCTACGCCCCCGAGGAGGGTCACCGTTTCAACCCCAACAAACTGTTGATCGATCCCTACGCCAAGGCGCTGCACGGCGAACTGCGCTGGCACGACGCCTGCTTCGGCTACCGGGTCGATTCGCCGCGCGACGATTTGAGCTTCGACCGGCGCGACAGCGCCTTCGTGGTGCCCAAGTGCGTGGTGGTCGACCCCGCCTACACCTGGGGCGAGGACATCCGCCCGCGCCGCGCTTGGGCAGAAACCATAATCTACGAGGCGCACGTCAAGGGTATCAGCGCGCGCCATCCCGAGGTACCGCCGGCGATGCGCGGCACTTTCGCCGGTCTCGCCGACCCGCATATCGTCGAGCACCTCGAGCGCCTCGGTGTCACGGCGATCGAGCTCATGCCGGTGCATGCCTTCATCAACGACCGTGCCCTGGTCAAGAAGGGGCTCAGCAACTACTGGGGCTACAACACGCTGTGCTTTCATGCCCCGGCGACGCGCTACATCTCGCCCGGTCACGGCATCGACGAATTCAAGTTCATGGTGAAGCGGCTGCACGAGGCCGGCATCGAGGTCATCCTCGACGTCGTCTACAACCACACCGCCGAGGGCAACCAGCTCGGCCCGACAATGTCGTTCCGCGGCATCGACAACGCCAACTATTACCTGCTGGCGAGCGACCGGCGGTTCTATTTCGACACCACCGGCACCGGCAACACCATGAACCTCAGGCATCCGCGGGTGATGCAGCTGGTCACCGACTCGCTGCGCTTCTGGGTGGAGGAGTGCCACGTCGACGGCTTCCGCTTCGATCTGGCCACCGCGCTCGGCCGCGAGTACGACAAGTTCGAGCCGCACTCGGTCTTCTTCGACACGCTGTCGCAGGACCCGGTGCTGCAGGGGGTCAAGCTGATCGCCGAGCCATGGGACATCGGTCCCAACGGCTATCAGCTTGGCAACTTTCCACCCGGCTGGGCGGAATGGAACGGGGCCTACCGCGACAACGTGCGCAGCTTCTGGCGCGGCGACCGCGACGCATTGGCCGGGCTGGCCCACGGCCTGCTCGGCTCGGCCGACCGCTTCGAACATCGCGGCCGGCGGACGTGGGCGAGCGTCAACTTCGTCACCGCCCACGACGGTTTCACCCTCGCCGACCTGTGGTCGTACAACCGCAAGCACAACGAGGCCAACCGCGAGGACAATCGCGACGGCTACGACGACAACCGCAGCTGGAACTGCGGGGTGGAGGGGCCGAGCGACGATCCGGCCATCGTGGTGCTGCGCGGGCGGCTGCGCCGGGCGACGGCGGCGACCCTGTTCCTCAGCGACGGCATACCGATGTGGCTCGCCGGCGACGAGCTCGCCCGTACGCAGGGCGGCAACAACAACGCCTATTGCCAGGACAACGAAAGCAACTGGATCGACTGGTCGCCGCCCGGGCGGGACGAGGACCTGGTCACCTTCGTCGCCGGGCTGACTGCCATCCGCCACAGCCGGCTGCTGCTGCGCGCCGCCAAGTTCCGCCACGGCGAGGTGATCGGCGACAGCGGCGTGCGCGACGTGATGTGGCTACGCGCCGACGCCGGGGAAATGACGCCGGAGGAATGGCACAACGGCGGCGGAGCGGTGGCGCTGATGCTGAACGGACGCGGGCGGAAGTCGCTGCTGGTGGTTCTCAACCGGGAGCCGGGGGCGACGAAGTTGACGCTACCCCCGCGGGCGGGGCCCGTCGCCTGGCGCGTGCTCGTCGACAGCGGCACGGCGGCGATCGAACCGGATCTGCCGGCGACGGCATCGGGTGAGACGCTCACTGTGGGCGAGCGCTCGGTCATGCTCCTCGAAACGGCCGAGGCACTGGCGTGAGGCGCGTGCGGACGATCGACAGGCAAACCTTCCCCACCATCCCCGCCGCCGGCAAAATCGACCCGATCACCTGATGTAAACCGTCAGGCGGCAATCTTGCCGATGCGCCACCGGTGCGACCGCCGTCGGGCCACCGCGGTCGCCGGCACGTTGACCGGCCTCGGGGAAAGCCCGACAGTCGGTCATCGATAGGGCCTCGGCGCGAGAGGAGGAAGGACTTGCAGGCAAACCGCAAGAGCGAGCAAGCGGCGCCGGCGGTCAGCGGCAAGCAGGTCATCGCCCGCGACAGGTTCGACGCGGTCGTGTTCGACCTCGACGGGGTCATTACCAAGACGGCGCAAGTGCACGCCGGGGCGTGGAAGCGCATGTTCGACGATTTCCTGCGCGCACGCGCGAGCGCGACCGGCGAAGCCTTTCGCCCCTTCGACGCCGACAGCGACTACCGGCTCTACGTCGACGGCAAGCCGCGCTTCGCCGGAGTCGCCGGCTTTCTTGAATCGCGCGGCATCGCCTTGCCGTTGGGCGAGGCGGACGACGGCGACGACAGGATGACGATCCACGGCCTCGGCAATCGCAAAAACCGCTACTTCCATCAGTATCTCGCCGAGCACGGTGTCGCGGTCTTCGACAGCTCGGTCAGCCTGGTGCACGCCTTGCGCCAGGCGGGTATCAAGACGGCGCTGGTGTCGTCGAGCCGCAACGCGGCGGCGGTGCTGGCGGCGGCGAAACTGGTCGAGCTGTTCGATGTCCGCGTCGACGGCAACGACCTCGCCCGGCTCGGCCTGAACGGCAAGCCGGCACCCGATCTGTTTTTGCGCGCCGCCGCCGAGCTCGACGTCCGGCCCGCGCGCGCCGTCATCGTCGAGGACGCCATCAGCGGCGTGGCGGCGGGACGGGCGGGGCACTTCGGCCTGGTCATCGGGGTCGACCCGCGCGGCGAGCCCGGCGCGCGCGGCGGCGCCGGCGCCCACGGGGGGGGGTCGGACCCAGGCGCAGTGACCGTGGCGGCGGCCCCCCCGCCCC
>CAZSWL010000255.1:0-4627 GCA_964610725.1 uncultured Bauldia sp. | reverse complement strand
CTCGCCGGACAATTCCTCCAGCGTGATCGGGTCGTCGGACAGGCGGCGCGCCTCGAAGATGCGGCGCTCGCGGTCGTTGAGCACGGTCATGGCGTTCCTGAGCAGTTGCCGGCGGGTGTCGAGCTCCTCGCTCTCGGCCAGGCGCTCCTCCTGGCTGGGCGCCTCGTCGACCAGCCAGTCCTGCCATTCGCCGCCGGTCTCGCCGTCGGCGCGCAGCGGCGCGTTGAGCGAGGCGTCGCCGCCGAGCCGGCGGTTCATCGACACCACGTCGTCCTCGGTGACGCCGAGCTTGGTGGCGATCTGCTCGACCTGTTCGGGGTTGAGGTCGCCGTCGTCGAGGGCCTGGATCTGGCCCTTGACCTTGCGCAGGTTGAAGAACAGCCGCTTCTGGTTGGCCGTGGTGCCCATCTTCACCAGGCTCCACGAGCGCAGGATGTATTCCTGGATCGCCGCCTTGATCCACCACATGGCATAGGTGGCGAGGCGGAAGCCGCGCTCCGGGTCGAAGCGCTTCACTGCCTGCATCAGGCCGACATTGCCCTCGGAGATCACCTCGCCGATGGGCAGGCCGTAACCGCGATAGCCCATGGCGATCTTGGCGACGAGCCTGAGGTGGCTGGTCACCAGCTGGTGGGCGGCGTCGCGGTCGCCATGCTCCTTGTAGCGCTTGGCGAGCATGTACTCCTCGTCCGGCGCCAGCATCGGGAACTTGCGAATCTCGGCGAGGTAGTGCGACAGGCCGGACTCGCCGGCGGCAATCGCAGGCAGGCTGACACGGGCCATGATTGTGTTCGCGCCCTCTTCCTTAGAACCCCCGGCCTATTCCAGCAGGTTCATCGCCGGCATCCGCGGACGAACCACCAGCATTTGGTTATATAGGGATCAATCTGCCAGGAACACGACCATTCCGGCCAGAAAGGAATAAATTCGTGGTTACAAGGATTTGAATGCTTTGACCAGGGCGGACATGTCGGCCGGCAGCGGGCTGCGGAAGCTCATGGGCGCGCCGGTGGCCGGGTGGGCGAAGCCGAGAAGCGAGGCATGCAGCGCCTGACGGGGGAAGGCTGCGACAAGTCCGCGGGCGGGCTCGGGCACACGCTGCCGTTTGCTGGCAAAGCCGGCGCCGTAGGCGCGGTCGCCGACGAGGGGGTGGCCGATGGCGGCCATGTGGACGCGGATCTGGTGGGTGCGCCCGGTCGCCAGCCGGCATTCGACGAGGGCTGCGGTGTCGCCGCCGAAGCGCTCGATGGTGCGGTAGCGGGTGAGGGCGGAGCGGCCGCCGGAGTGCTTGACCTCCATCTTCTGGCGGTTGCGCGTCGAGCGCCCGATGGCGGCATCGACCGTGCCGGTCGACGGCGGCACCCCCCAGACCAGCGCCTGGTAGGCGCGCACGAGCGGCCCCGAGCGGCCGTGATCGGCGAACTGGGCGGCAAGACGGCGGTGGGCGCGCTCGCTCTTGGCGACCACCATCAGGCCGGAGGTGTCCTTGTCGAGACGGTGGACGATGCCGGGGCGGGCGACGCCACCGATGCCGGAGAGACTGGCCCCGCAATGGGCGAGGAGGGCGTTGACCAGGGTGCCGGAACTGACGCCGGCGCCGGGATGGACGACCATGCCGGCCGGCTTGTCGATCACGATCAGATCGTCGTCCTCGTAAACGACGGCGAGCGGTATGGGCTCGGCGGCGGGGGCGGCCGGCTCCGGCGGGGGCAACTCGACAGTGATGCGCTCGGCCGGTTTGACCGGCCGTTTCGGCTCAACTATCGTCCGCCCGCCGATGGCGACGCGGCCCGAAAGGATCAGGCTCTTGGCGCGATTGCGGCCGAGATCGGCGATCGCGCCGGCGAGCCAGGCGTCGAGCCGGCGGCCGGCTTCCGCCTCGCCGACCCTCAGCGATACCCGCCGCGAGCCGGGCTCCGTGCCGACCATGGCCAATCCATCCCTCGACAGCGACGACGACAAGCCGCTTGATCCGGCCCTGGTGCGGGTGCAGGCGCGGCTCAGGCGGCTGATGCTGATTTCCGGCGCGACGCTTGCCCTTGGCATCCTCGCCGTGTTCGCCGCGATCCTCTATCGGATCGTCGCCGAGGATGCCAGCGCCGGTCGCGCGCCACCGGTTGGTGTCGCGGCGTCGCTGTCGGCCGCCGCGCTCGGGTTGCCAGCCGGGGCGGCTCTGGTGTCGACCGCCGTTGATGGCAACCGGCTGGTGCTCACCTATTCGCACCCCGGCGGCCACACGTTGCTGTTCATCGACGTGACGCGGATGGCGGTCACCGGCCGGCTGGAACTCGCCGACAAATAGTGGCGTCGGCCGCCGGGCGTCCTTGCCAAGCAGCGCGGCTCGCCGCTATATCGATTGGGCGCGCCGGGCGCGCGCCCGCCAGCGGCTCCCTTCGTCTAGCGGTCCAGGACGTCGCCCTCTCACGGCGAAAACAGGGGTTCGAGTCCCCTAGGGAGCGCCACCCCCCTACTTTTCTCTTTTGGAATCAATGAGTTTGCCACTTTGGATCGGCGAGTTTGCCACTCGTGTGTTCCCGAACTGTGCTGGTGCGCCGGGCACTCGGCGGCGATGATAAGATTGGCTCGACCGAAGGGGAGGCGGAAATGCCGTTACTTGCTGAACAACTCGTCGACGAGTGGCTAAACCGGCAGGGCTTTTTCACCCTGAGAGGAGCGAAAGCCGGCAGGACGGAAATCGACCTCCTCGGTGTCCGCATGCTTGAGAACCGATTAGAGGGATGGCACGTAGAGGTGCAAGTGAGCTTTCGGCCGATCAACTACATCGCGCCCCTGTCGAATGATGAACAGCACCGGTTGGGAGCGCGAGGTCCCAATGCCGCTGTTCAACGTCCGCCCGACATTGTCGAAGCTGCGGCGAAGCGATGGGTGGAGAAGAAGTTCGGGTCGCAAAGTTGCAAGCAACTCCGGGAAAGTTGTTGGAAGGATGTCGATTGGCAATTTAAGTTCGTCCACGCCAAGGTCCACAATCGTTCCGAGCTTGAGGACATAAGTGCTTGCGGTGTCGAACTCAAGCCGTTCGAGGGGGTCCTTGCTGAGCTATGTCGGCCCCCACCGGGCCAAGTCACCACAGCGGCGGGTACCGATATTGCGGAAATTATCCGGTACTTCGTCGAACACTCAGCCTGAGAAGTTGGCGGTTGCCCCTCACTGGTCACCAAGCGATCTGTTTGGTTCAATAGTCTTGGCGATCGCGCGTTCGTTGAGCCTCTCCTGCTCGACGGCTCGCACGTAGCGCTCAAGCTCAGCCAACGTCTTATGGCCGGTGACCGCCATGATCTCGTTGGCGGGAGGCAACGACGATGATCGAAAACCGATCAGATCAAGAGAGCCGCACGATCTGTAGCGGTCCCGTGATCTATGGCGTACGAACGCGCGCGCCGGGCGGCATGCCTCCACGCCCATGACTACATCACGCCCTACGTCGCCGACCTTGCCAATGTCGGCGATGCGTCCGTGCAGATGCAGGACCCATGGTCAAGCGGACCGCCCGGCTTGGGCAGGGCCTTGCCGGCGTGGCTGCGCACGTCCGTCATTCCGGCGTCGTCAGCCGTGCGCTCGAAGTTGGTGTCGAAGTTCGACGTCAGCAGCTTCGGCCGCCCGTCCGCGTCCCTAGAGAGTTCCAGCAGGGCCAGATGATCGGGCAACTTCGCCCCGTCCTTGGCCGCGAGCAATGCGGCCGCTGCCTCACGAACACGCGAGAGCGGGTTTCCGGGTCGATGAGTGCGCTTTTCCAGCGAGCGGAGAACGCGGTCGTATTCTCCGCGGCCGAAGGCTTTCTGTTCCGGCGCCTCGTCGGTTCGCGTCTCTCCGAGACTGTCATAGATTTGGTCGGTGAGTCCCTTGAATGAGGGGAAGTCGACGCGGCGGGAGACACCCGCACCGCAGAGGAACACCACCCCGCCCGCTTTGACAGCGCGGATCAGGTCGTCGGGAATGTCGGCGCCGTCAGGGAGAAATCTCATCGCCTGCCTGTCCTTGCCGCCTTCCTGCTCATGCGACGTGGCACGGAGATTCTCGGCGGGTTGCAGGTAGGAAGCGTCAATGCGCGTTGCAATCACGTCGGGGCAGCATGTCGAAGCGTGCTGTCCACCAGCCCCCAATTGTCGCGGAATGGTGCCAGCTCCACCGGCCAGACGGCGCAGTGGAGCGACTGCGGATTTCTGGGACGTCGCCCGCCAGTGTATTTCAGCGCGAAGTGATCCTGCAGGTCCCGAAGGCGGAATATGTAGCACTCGTCCGCGCCACGGGTTTTGATCACCACGAAGATGCACACCAGTTCGGGGTCGGGCAGGGCGACCTTGCCTTTCACCTTCTGCTCGCCGTCGACGATCTCGATATTCAGAAACGCGTTGGCGCGAAACTGCCACGACGGCCCGTTGATGGCCTTGACTTGGATCGGAATGGCATGGCCTAGGACGTCGGCTGCCACCAGATCAAACGTGGGCACGTTGCCGGCAATCCAGGACTTTCGATTTGAGAGAAGGCACTCCAATGATTTCAGCGACAGCGTTTGATCGCTTGATGCAGCTGGGCCGGCGGCGTGGCGTTTTGGAGATTGATGACATTCGGCAAGCCCTGCCGGTCGATACGATGACTATCGAGGATC
>CAZSWL010000254.1:0-10271 GCA_964610725.1 uncultured Bauldia sp. | reverse complement strand
ACGCTGGGCGTGACGGGCGGCGATCACGGCGTTGTTGAACAGGCAGAAGCCCATGCAGCGGTCGACCTCGGCGTGGTGGCCGGGCGGCCGCTCCGCCACGAAGGCGTTGGCGACCTGTCCGCTCATCACCTCGTCGACGGCGAGGCAGGCGGCGCCGACTGCGTGGAGGGCGACGGTGAAGCTCTCGGGGCAGACATAGGTGTCGGCCTCGATCTGGGCGACGCCCGCCTGCGGAATGGCTTCGCGGATTTCCTCGACGTAGGTGCCGGTGTGGGCGGTGGCGAGCGTGTCCTCCGCGGCGAGCGGCGCGCTCTGCCGCAGCAGGCCGGCGTAGCGTTCGTCGGCGAGCGCCTTGCCGATGGCGCGCAGCCGGTCGGGCCGTTCCGGATGGCCGACCGGCACTAGATGCTTGAGGAAAACCGGGTCCTCGATGACAAGGGTAGCCAAGCGATTCCTTTCGACGTCCGCTCCGATCAGCCCTGACCGGCGATGAATGCGTCCAGCGCGTCGCGCGCCGCCGGCGAACGCAACAGCTCTGCGAAGCCGGCCGTCTCCTGGTCGATACGCGCGACCACGTCGCGCCGGTCGCCGCGCATCAACTGGCGCGCCATTCTGATCGCCTCCGATGGCATGGCGGCGAGCGTCTGCGCGGCTGCCATGCCGGCCTCGTCGATGTCGCTGGCGGCGACGATACGGTTGACCAGGCCGACCTGCAGCGCCCGCTGCACGTCGAAATGCTCGCCCATGACCAGCAGGCCGAAGGCATGGTGCTCGCCCATCAAACGCGGCGCCAACAGGCTGGCCGCCGCCACCGGCGGCAAGCCGGCTTGGGCGAAGCCGGCCGAGAACACCGACCATTCACTGGCGACCACGTAGTCGCAGTGGAGCAGCAGCATGGTGCCGAGACCGGCCGCAAGGCCGTCAACTGCCGCCACCACCGGCTTGTCGACGGTGGCGAGGGTCTTCATCAGGCGCACCGCACTCTCGCTGGCGGTGCCGCGCTCGACCGCAGCCTTGAGCTCGCCGCGGTCATGTCCGGTGGTGAAGATACCGGGGCCGCCGGCCAGCAGCATCGCCCGGATGCGCGAGTTGCTTTCCGCAAACGAGATCATGTCGGCCGCCGCGTCGCACATTGCGTCGGTCAGGGCATTCTCCGCCTCGATGCGGTCGAAGCGGATGACCTGGACGCCATCGCTTGCCTCGCCGATTACATGGTCGACCATGCCGTTCCCCCGCTGTCGAGCTTCGTCCTGTTGCTTGCGGCCCTTGCCGCGGGGCCGTCGACGGTAAGCATCGCCGCTGCCGCTTGCCTGAGCCCATCGGCGCCGGTGACAACGGTCGCCGCCAGTCCGCTCGTCTCGCCGACGAAAGTCTCGGCGAAGAAGCGCGCCAGCGCCACCCAGCGCCCGCCGTCGGTAGCGGCGAGCGCGCCTTTCGCCAACAGCGCCCCGCCGAACGCGAGGGCGGCGAGACGCAGGTAGGGCGTGGCCCCGGCGAGCGCGTCGTCGGCCCGGCCCTCGGCGAGCGCGGCGCCGAGGTGGCGGGTAGCGGCGGCAAGATCGGCGGCGGCGGCGGCGAGCCGCACCCCGGTATCGCCGAAGGAATCGCTGTTCAACGCGGCGACGTCGGCGGCGGCCTTGCCGATGTCGGCAATCACGGCCGCGATCGCGCTGCCGTCGTCGAGCGTTAGCTTGCGCGTCACCAGATCGATCGCCTGGATGCCGTTGGTGCCTTCGTAGATGGCGAAGACGCGCGCGTCGCGCAGGTACTGGGCGGCGCCGGTCTCCTCGATGTAGCCGGCGCCACCGTGAACCTGGACGCCGGTGGAGGCGACGGCGATGGCGGCGTCGGTGGCAAAGGCCTTGGCGATCGGCGTGAGCAGGGCGGCGCGACTCGCCCAGCGGGCGCGCTCGCCGGCCGGTCCTGAGCGACTCATGTCGATGGCGTGGGCGCACGCGTGGCAGATCGCGCGCCCGCCCGCGGTCAGCGCCTTCATGGCGAGGAGATCGCGCTGGACGTCGGGGTGCTCGACGATCGGCACCATGGCGCCGCGCGGACCGGCCGGCGGGTGGCCCTGCCGCCGTCCGCGGGCGTAGGCCAGGGCGGTCTGGTAGGCGCCTTCGGCGACGCCGACCCCCTGCACCCCGACCGACAGGCGCGCCATGTTCATCATGGTGAACATGGCGGCGAGGCCGTGATTCTCCGCGCCGATCCGCCAGCCGACCGCGCCGTCGCCAGCCCCGCCGTAGACCATGGTGCAGGTCGGGGCGCCGTGGATGCCGAGCTTGCGTTCGACGCCGGCGGCGACCACGTCGTTGCGGGCACCGTCGGCGAGCAGCTTGGGGACGAGGAACAGTGAGATGCCGCGGGTGCCGGCGGGCGCCTCGGGCAGACGGGCGAGAACTAGGTGGACGATGTTCTCGGTGAGGTCGTGCTCGCCGTAGGTGATGAAGATCTTTTGCCCGAAGATGCGGTAGCTGCCGTCCGCCTGCGGTTCGGCGCGGGTGCGGATGGCGCCGAGGTCGGAGCCGGCCTGCGGCTCGGTGAGGTTCATGGTCGCCATCCACTCACCGGAGACCAGCCGCGGCAGGTAGCGCCGCTTGAGGGTATCGTCGGCGTGGGCGGCGATGGCGTCGATTGCGCCGGCGGTCAGCATCGGGCCGATGGCGAAGGAGGCGTTGCCGGCGTTCCACAGCTCCTGAACTGCCACCTGGACGGTGACCGGCAGGCCCTGGCCGCCCCATTCGGTCGGTGCGCCGAGGCCGTTCCAGCCGCCGGCGACCCATTGCCGGTAGGCCTGTTTCCAGCCGGATGCCGTCGTCACGCCATTCTCGTCGTGGCGCACCCCGTCACGGTCGCCGACCCGGTTGAGCGGGGCGAGCACGCCCTCGGCGAAGCGGCCCGCCTCGGCGAGAATTGCCGTGACGGTGTCGGGCGAAAGGTCGCCGAAGGCGCCAGTGGCCAGCGCCTCGTCGAGGCCGCCGGCGGCGCGCATGGTCTCGGCAATCTCGCCGACCGGCGCCTCGAAGCTCATATCCTCCCTCCACCGGCGGCCGCTTGACGCGGCTTGCCGTTCAGCGCGAGAAGCACCCTCTCCCAGAGAATGCGGCGTGCCCCGTGCGGGGTTAATCCGATCCCACGACCGAGGGAAGGGGAAAACTTGGCGCGAGTTTACGACGTGGCTGACGAGTCGGTGCGGGCCGGGGCCGTCGCCGCCGCCGCCGAGGCGCTGCGCCGCAGCGATCTTGTTGCCATGCCGACCGAGACCGTCTACGGGCTTGCCGCCGCGGCCGGCGATGCGCGCGCGGTCGGCGCGATCTTCCTCGCCAAGGGCCGCCCGCGGTTCAACCCGCTGATCGTGCATGTCGCCTCGCTGGCCGCCGCCGAAGCCATCGCCATCGTCGGGGGCGAGGCGGAACGACTCGCCCGCGCCTTCTGGCCGGGGCCGTTGTCTGTGGTGGTGCCGCGACGGCCCGGCGCCGCGGTCAGCGACCTCGCCACCGCCGGGCTCGACACGATCGCGGTTAGGGTGCCGTCCCATCCGGTCGCGCAGGATCTCCTCGCCGCTTTCGCCGGACCGATCGCGGCGCCGAGCGCCAACCGCACCGGCCACGTTAGCCCGACCACCGCCGCCCACGTCGTTGCCGATCTCGGCGATCGGGTGAGCATCGTCCTCGACGCCGGTCCGACGCCGCTCGGGCTGGAATCGACCATCGTCGGGCTTGCCGACGGCGAAGCGAGGCTGCTCCGCCCGGGCGCGGTCGCGCGCACCGATATCGAAACAGTGCTCGGCCGACCGCTTGCGGCACCAACGCCTGCCGCCATACCGAACGCGCCGGGCATGCTCCCCTCCCATTACGCCCCGGCGGCGGCGGTGCGGCTCGACGTCAGCAAGGTCAAGCCCGGCGAGGCGCTGCTGGCATTCGGCAAGACACTGCCGTCTGGCGCCGAGCGGGCGATCGCGACCGTCAATCTCAGCCCTTCGGGCGACTTGCGAGAAGCGGCGGCGAACTTCTTCGCCGGACTCAGGAATCTCGACCGCTGCGCCACGGCAATCGCCGTCGCTCCGATCCCCGACGAAGGGCTCGGCGAGGCGATCAACGACCGCTTGCGCCGGGCGGCGGCACCGCGGCGCTAGGCTTCCGATTCCTCGTTGCGCACCTGATAGCGATGGCCTTCGCGCCACTTCTTCATCAATGCCTCGAGATCGCGATCGCCGCCTTCCGGCAACACGATCTTGAGGGTGACGAGAAGATCGCCGCGGCCGCCGCCGGCGCGCGGCAGGCCCTTGCCCTTGAGGCGCAGCGCCCGCCCGCCGGAGGACCTCGGCGGCACCGTCAGTGTCACCGCTCCGTCGAGGGTGGGCACGCGCACCTTGGCGCCGAGCACCGCCTCGTCGAGGGTGACCGCAATGTCGCGGCGCAGATGATCGCCGTCGGCGCGGAAGAGCGGGTGGGGCACGAACTCGACCGTCACCAGCGCATCGCCGGGCGGGCCGCCGAGCATGCCCGGTCTGCCCTGGCCCTTGAGGCGGATCGATTGGCCCGATTTCGTTCCCGGCGGGACGGCCACGTCGACGGAGTGTCCGGTGGGCAGATCCACTCGCACCTTGTCGCCGCGCACCAGCTGCTCGAGGGTCACCGCGATGCTGGCGCCGACGTCCTCGCCGCGCACCGGTGGCGCCCGCGTCTGCGTCCGGCCCGAGCGGGTGAAGCCGCCGAGAATGTCGCCCAGGACGTCGTCGGCCGAGAACGGGTCGCCGCCGGTCGACCAGCGGAACGTGCGCGCGCCGCCGCCGGGGCGCGCCCCTTGCGTGAATCCCTCGAAGCCCTGGAAGCGCGGCTTGCCGTCGGCGCCGATCTCGCCGGCATCGAACTGCTTGCGCTTGGCCTTGTCGCCGACGATCTCGTAGGCCGAGTTGACCTCGGCGAAGCGCTCCTTCGCCTTGGGATCGGTCCTGTTCTGGTCGGGGTGGTACTTCTTGGCGAGCTTGCGGAAAGCCTGTTTTATTTCGGCTTCGCTTGCCGTCTTGCTGACGCCGAGCACCTGATAGGGATCGCGCATGGTTCGAAGAATAGCAGGTTTGTGGCAGGATCGCGGAAGGCGACCGGCCGCCCGCAATATGGGCGTTGCGGGAGCAAATTCCAGCGCTTAGCCGCCGGCGCGGCGTCTCACGAGAACTTGGCGTCGTCGGCGATCATGCCGTAGAGCCGCCAGCTCCCGTCGCTGCGCCGGCAAGCCTCGCCGCGATAGCGACGCACGCCGCGCATGTCGTTGACGGTGGTGGCGAACGAGCGGCACAGGGTGCCGTCCTGCTCGACCGGCCTGGCGAGCGTCGCCACGGTTCCGGTCGAGCCGGTGTCGGGATTGCTCCATTCCACCCGGGTGGTCGCAGTCTGCGGCGAGACGGCGGCGACGGCGCGCCGCACCGCCTCCCAATCGGATGGATCGACCTGATCGACGAGGCTTGCCGCGGTGGAGATCGAGCCGGTGGTCTCGTTGGAAACGCCGGCCACGCTGGCGGTGTCGTCGAGAGGCGGCAGCAGCGCCACGCAGCCGCCGAGCGACGCGGCGATCGCGGCGACCGCGACGAGGCGCACCAGTGGCGACCATTGGCTGGCTTTTGACGAACCGGTATATGAGCACCGGAGCGGGTACATCGACGACTTTCGCGAACGATACGGTCCGCGAGCATCGGAAAAAATCGTTAATGACTAGTGACTTCGCGGCAACATCCGATCCAATTCGACTTTTCGGTGCGTGGCTTGGCGAGGCCGAGGCGTCTGAGCCGGCCGACGCCAACGCCATGGCGCTCGCCACCGTTGACGGCGACGGCATGCCCGACGTGCGCATGGTTCTGCTCAAGGGGTTCGACGAGGACGGGTTCGTCTTCTACACCAACCTGAACAGCGCCAAGGCGGCCGAGCTGGCCGACAACGGCAAGGCAGCTCTTTGTTTTCATTGGAAGAGTCTCGGTCGCCAGGTGCGTATCCGCGGCCCGGTCACGCCCGTCAGCGACCGCGAGGCGGACGCGTATTTCGCGACCCGCGCCCGCGAAAGCCGCATCGGCGCCTGGGCGAGCCAGCAGTCGCGCCCGCTTTCCTCGCGCGCGGCGCTGGAGAAGGCGGCGGCGGACTATGCCGCCAAGTTCGGCGAAGGAGACGTGCCCCGGCCGCCCCACTGGTCGGGCTACCGAATCACGCCTGTGGAGATTGAGTTCTGGCAGGCGGGGGAATTCCGCCTACACGACCGCATCGTCTTCCGCCGGCGCGGCGACGGGTGGCAGAAGACGCTGCTCTATCCGTGACCCCGACCGCTCAGGTGGCGGTGCCGCCGACGGTGATCTGGTCGATCCTGAGCGTCGGCTGGCCGACGCCGACCGGCACCCCTTGGCCGTTCTTGCCGCAGGTGCCGACGCCCGGGTCGAGGGCGAGGTCGTTGCCGACCATCTTGACGCGGGTGAGCGCGTCGGGGCCGTTGCCGATGAGCATGGCGCCCTTGATCGCGGGGCCGATCTTGCCATTCTCGATCCGGTAGGCCTCTGTGCACGAGAACACGAACTTGCCCGAAGTGATGTCGACCTGGCCGCCGCCGAAGGAGACCGCGTAGATGCCGTTGCCGACCGAGGCGATGATGTCGTTGGGCTCGGCGGTGCCGGCAAGCATGTAGGTGTTGGTCATGCGCGGCATGGGGATGTGGGCGTAGGACTGGCGGCGGCCGTTGCCGGTCGGCTGCATGCGCATCAGCCGCGCGTTCTGGCGGTCCTGCATGTAGCCGACGAGGATGCCGTCGTCGATCAGCGTGGTCGCTTGGGTCGGCGTGCCCTCGTCGTCGACGGTGAGTGAGCCGCGCCGGTTGGCAATGGTGCCGTCGTCGACGACGGTCACGCCCGGCGAGGCGACCCGTTTGCCCATCAGGCCGGTGAAGGCGCTCTCGCGCTTGCGGTTGAAGTCGCCCTCGAGGCCGTGGCCGACCGCCTCGTGGAGGAGGATGCCCGGCCAGCCGGGGCCGAGCACGATGTCGAAGGTGCCGGCCGGTGCCGGCACGGCGCTGAGGTTGACCAGCGCGCGGCGCAGCGCCTCGTCCACCGTGTGGTGCCACGAGTCCTCGGCGATGAACTGGCCGAAGCCTTCGCGCCCGCCGCTGCCGTAGGAGCCGGTCTCCTGGCGGTCGCCGTCGCCGACGACGACGGACACGCTGACCTGCACCAGCGGGCGCACGTCGCGCACGAACGTGCCGTCGGCGCGCAGGATTTCCACCTGCTTACAGCCGCCGGCGAGCGAGGCCGTCACCTGACGCACGCGTTCGTCCTTGCCGCGCGCGTAGGCGTCGATCGTCTCGAGGAGCTTGACCTTTTCGGCGAAGGTGGGCGCGCCGAGCGGACTTTGGTCACTGTAGAGCGCCCGGTTGGTGCCGCGCGGCGGCTCCGCATAACTGCCGGTATGGCCGCTCTTGACCGCCTGAACGGCGTCGCCCGCCCGCCGGATGGCAGGCTCGGAAATCTCGCCGGCATGGGCGTAGCCCGCCGCCTCGCCCACCACCGCCCTGAGGCCGAACCCTTGTGAGGTGTCGAAGCTTGCCGACTTCAGCCGGCCATCGTCGAAGACGAGACCTTCCGACTGGGCGTATTCGAGATAGAGCTCGCCGTCATCGGCTCCGCTCAGGGCGTCGGCGACGAGCGTGCGGGCGCGCTCCCGGTCGAGACCGGCACGGTCGAGGATGGTGTGCGGGTTGGTCAATCGTCGGTTCCTTGCGTTCGCCGATAGATAGGGCGCCGCGACGATGGCTGCGAGTGGTCCTGCCGCGCATTCGCACAGCTGTGACGAACGGCGAACGACCCTGCCCGCGCGCGGGCCGGCCGCCGCGGCCGGGCTAGGGCAGGGCGGCAAAGCCGGCTTTGAAGCCGTTGAGCGAGATCGGGATGCCGATCCCTTCCTCCGGGGTCTGGAAGATGATGAAGGTCGCCGTCTTGCCGGTGCTGAGTTGCTTGAGCAGGTTGTCCTCAAGGATGACCTCGGCGACGCACCCGTTGGGCAAACAGCGCACGAATCCGGCCCGACCCATGTCGGTGTTGTCGATCTTGAGACCGAGGCCGGACGGCAGCAGCACGCCGAGCGGCGCCAGGACCCGCATGATGCGCGACTTCTTGTCGGCGGTCTTGAGGACGATGACCGTCAAGCCGACATTGTCGCGGTCCTCGGCGGTGACGAACTGCATGAGCACGCACTGCTCGTTCTGGGCGCCGGCGGGCGTATCGCAGCGCACCTGCCAGTCGCCGTGGGTCGAGCGCACCGGCGGCTCGCCCTCTGCCGGCGGCGCCAGCGAGACCACCGCCTTGGGCACGTCGGTTTCCGGCGGCACCGCCAGCGGTTGGCTGGTGGTCGGTGGCATGGTCGTCGTCGTGGCCGGCGCGCTCGTTGTCGGCGCGCTCGTCGCCGGCGCCTGCGGTTGGTTGGTCACGTTCGCCGTCGTGGTGGGACCGCCGCGGAAGAAGCCGAGAGTCAGCAGCACCACGGCAACCACCACCGCCAGCGCCAGCACGACGGCAACCGCGGTGAGTATGGGAATGAGGGAGCTTCGCCTTGGTGGCTCTTCGTACATCCTGCCGCCGATTCCACCACCGTCGGGCGCGCGGCCGAACAATTGCCGAATCGCCCGTCTCTCAAGTGGCCATCCTGCAACAAATGACGGCGCGAAGGAATCCTCCAAGCCCCGCCGGCTAGCCGCGAATGGCAGCCGCCGATCGCGGCAAATCCAAGGCAAGGCGCGATTTGCCGCATCGGCCGCCCGGACACGGCCGTTGCGGGCGACACCCGCTTATGGTTTGTGTCTGGCGAAGTCTTGGGCGATCGTCGGATTCCGGCCATGACGACAGTATTGCGCTCGGCCGTCCGGCCGGCCTAGATGGCCATGCCGGTGCGGTTGCCCGAACAGCAGCCGAGGAAGGGCGGATCGTGAAGCGACGAAATGTGCGGCGGCTTAACGGGGCGGCTCTAGCGCTTGCCTTGTCCGCGTCGGCGGTGCCGGCGCTGGCCAACCCGACGGACTGGGAGATCAACCTGCAGCCGGCGGCGACGCCGATCATGGCGATGATCCATCGCTTCGACGACGGCGTGCTCGTGGTCGTGACGCTGATCGTGCTGCTTGTCCTGGCGCTGCTCCTCTACTGCATCGTCCGCTTCAACGCCCGGGCCAATCCGGAGCCGTCGAAGACCACGCACAACACTGTCATCGAGGTTATCTGGACGGTCGTGCCGATCCTCATACTGGTAGGCATCGCGGTGCCGTCGTTCGAGCTGCTTTTCGCCGAGCACAACCCGGCGCTGGCGGTCGCCGGCTTCGATCCGAGCAAGGAGCTCACCATCAAGGCGACCGGCAACCAGTGGTACTGGTCGTACGCGTACCCGGAGAACGGCGACTTCAGCTTCGATTCGTCGATCGTACGCGACGCCAATGGCAATCCCGCCGGCAACCCGCGGCTGCTTCAGGTCGACAACCCGCTGGTGGTGCCCGTCGGCGTCGTCGTGCGCATGGAGGTTATCGGCGCCGACGTCATCCATTCGTTCGCCGTCCCCTCGTTCGGCATCAAGATCGATGCGATTCCCGGCCGCCTCAATCAAACCTGGTTCAGGGTCGACAAGGCGGGGGTGTACTACGGCCAATGCTCCGAGCTTTGCGGCCGCGACCATGCCTTCATGCCGATCGAGGTGCACGCCGTCGCCCCTGATCTGTTCAATGCCTGGGCCAAGACGGCGGCGACCGACCTTGCCAGCGCCTACAAGCAACTGGCTGCGGCCGGCGCGACGAACTGAGCTTTGTGCCGCCTTGCGGCCGCGGTGAGCCACGTGAGGGAGATGACGTGATGGCGACCAGCGCAGGATATCAGGCGCACAGTGAGGAGGCGCACGCCCACGCGCATCCGACCGGTTGGCGCCGCTGGCTGTTCTCGACCAACCACAAAGACATCGGCACGATGTACCTGACGTTCGCCATCGTCTCGGGCCTGATCGGTGCCACTCTGTCGGTCGCCATGCGCATGGAGCTGATGGAGCCCGGCCTGCAGATCTTCGGCGATCCCAACCTGTTCAACGTGTTCGTCACCGCCCATGGCCTGCTCATGATTTTTTTCATGATCATGCCGGCGATGATCGGCGGGTTTGGCAACTGGCTGATACCGCTCATGATCGGCGCCCCCGACATGGCGTTCCCGCGCCTCAACAATATTTCATTCTGGCTGCTACCGCCTGCCCTGGCGCTGCTGCTCATCTCGA
>CAZSWL010000253.1:0-2640 GCA_964610725.1 uncultured Bauldia sp. | reverse complement strand
GATCGACGTAGTCATATTCGATGGCGTAGCCGGCCCGTATGATGTGGGCTCGCTCCAAGCCCGGTATTGTGGCCACCACCGCCCGCTGCACTTCCTCGGGCAATGCGGTCGAGATGCCGTTCGGGTAGACCGTGTCGTCGTCGAGACCTTCCGGCTCGAGGAAGATCTGGTGCCCGTCGCGCTCCCCGAAGCGCATGATCTTGTCCTCGATCGACGGGCAATAACGAGGACCGCGGCTCGTGATGCCGCCACAGTACATGGGCGAGCGGGCGATGTTGCTACGGATGACCGCGTGGGTGGCCGCGCTCGTCCGTGTGACGTGGCAGTCCACCTGCGCCGTCGTAATCCGCTCGCTCAGCATCGAGAACGGCTCCGGCGGGTCGTCGCCACGCTGGCGCTCGAGCCCCGACCAGTCGATGGTCTGGCCGGAGAGGCGAGGGGGGGTCCCGGTTTTCAACCGGCCAAGCCGAAAGCCCGCCCGCTCGAGCGTCGCGGCGAGGCCGATCGCCGGTCCTTCGCCGATGCGGCCCGCCGGGATCTTCACCTCACCCATATGAATGAGGCCGCGCAGGAACGTGCCTGTCGTGATCACCACCGCCCCGGCCGCCAGCACACGGCCGTCGCCCAACTCCACGCCGGTGACGCGCCCGTCGGCGACCACCAGATCGGCGACCTCCGCCTCGACAACGCTGAGGCTGTCCAGGCAGCACAACAGATCCTGAACCGCCGCCTTGTAGAGCTTGCGATCCGCCTGCGCGCGTGGGCCGCGCACCGCCGGTCCTTTGCGGCGATTGAGCACGCGAAACTGGATGCCGGCGCGGTCAGCGGCGACCCCCATGATCCCGTCGAGCGCGTCGATCTCGCGCACGAGATGCCCCTTGCCGAGGCCGCCGATCGCCGGGTTGCACGACATCGCGCCCACGGTGGCGAACGAATGGGTCACCAGCGCGGTTCTCGCGCCCAGCCGGGCTGCGACGGCCGCCGCTTCGCTGCCGGCATGGCCGCCGCCCACCACGATCACGTCGAACGAATGGGGGAAGGGGGCCGTCATGGCGCCTTGGTATCCGAGCCGCCCACCACCGTCAAAGCCGGTTTCACGTGAAACAGCCCGCGCGCGGCAATCACCTATTTGCCGATGCAGAAGTCGCCGAAGATGACGTCGAGCAGGTCTTCGACATCGATCCGTCCCGTGATGCGGCCAATCGCGTCGCCGGCGCGACGCAGGTCCTCCGCCCTCAGTTCGAGCGGGCGCCCGTCGACGGCGAGCGCCGCCCGCATCGCCTCCACCGCGCCGGCGAGGGCGACGCGATGGCGCTCACGGGTGATCAGCAATGATTCTCCCGGCGCGAACTCCGCCCTGAGCCTGGCGCCAATCATGGTTAACAGATCATTGACGCCTTCCCCGGTCACGGCCGAGATCAACACGTCGAAACGCGCAGCGAGCTGCGATCGTTCGCCAGCCGAATCGATGCGGTCAACCTTTGTGCCGACGCGGATGGCGGAGCGGGCGAGGGCAGGGGGCGTCTCCTCAGGCCCGGTCAAGTCGCTCAGCCACAGCCTTATGTCGGCATGCTCCGCCCGCGCGCGCGCCCGCTTCACCCCTTCGCGCTCGACCGCGCCCTCCGCCTCCCGCAGCCCTGCGGTGTCGACAAGCGTCGCCGGGAACCCGTCGAGGTCGAGGTGCACCTCGATCGTGTCGCGCGTCGTGCCGGGTTCCGCCGTCACGATCGCCACGTCCCGCCGCGCGATGGCGTTGACCAAACTCGACTTGCCGGCGTTGGGGGCGCCGAGCACCACGATCTCTGCGCCCTCGCGCACGCGCTCGCCGCGCCGGTCATTCATATGTGCGCCGATCTGGTGCACCAGCGCCGCAACGTCCCCCCATGCCTGCTCGCTGACGGACCCGGGCACGTCTTCCTCGTCGGCGAAATCGAGCTCGGCCTCGAGCAGCGCCCGCGCCCGCACCAGCCGTTCGCGCCAGGATTCGTAGAGTGCCCCGAGGCCGCCCTCGGCCTGTCGGTACGCCTGGCGGCGCTGCGCTTCGGTCTCCGCCAGCACCAGGTCGGCGAGGCCCTCGACCTGGGTGAGGTCCATGCGCTCGTTGGCAAAGGCGCGCCGTGTGAACTCGCCCGCTTCCGCCGGCCGGAAGCCGGGAAGGCGACCGAGCTCCGCCAGCACCGCCGCGACCACCGCCCGCCCGCCGTGCAGGTGCAGCTCCGCCATGTCCTCGCCCGTGAAACTCGCCGGACCTGGGAAGAAAAGAACAAGCCCCCGGTCGATGGGGTCCACGCCCCGACCGATCGAACGCAAGCTCGCCCTGCGTGGGTCCGGGATCGAATCGATCAGCGTTTCGAGCCCGAATCGAACCTCCGGCCCGCTGATGCGCACAATGGCGACGCCAGCCGGGGGTGCCCCGCTCGACAGCGCGAAAATGGTGTCGGTGTAGCTCACCGGGTTGAGCTCACGGAAGGGTTCATACCCGACCCTTGGGCCTTGCGGCCCTTCCGTTCAAGCCCCCGTGCCGCCGCGCTGCCGCGCCCAAACGGGTCATCCTCCGCGCAAGCGGAGGATCGTTTCCTGCCGCACGTTCCGTCCCACGGCGAGCCACCGCACCTTCCACCGACCCTCCGGTCACGCCAG
>CAZSWL010000252.1:0-3001 GCA_964610725.1 uncultured Bauldia sp. | reverse complement strand
GGTTACTCGTCACTGGACTATCTGGCCACCTTCCACGTCAACCGCCTCAAGATCGATCGTCGCTTCATCAAGGGCGTCACCATCAGCCCAGAGGACGACACCATCGTGCGGGCGACGGTCAGCCTCGCCCATGAACTCGACATCGAGGTGGTGGCGGAGGGCGTGGAAAACGCCCGCCAGCAGGCGTTCCTGCTGTCGGCTGGCTGCAACGCGGCGCAGGGCAACTACATGTTCGAGCCGATGCCCGTCGCCCGGATAAGCGCTCTCCTAAGACACTAGCACCTTCTTTGCCGCCCTCGCGCCGACGCCGTCATCCGGATCGGGTGAAGGTCACGCTCAGCCAGCGCGCCGTGCGCAGCAGACTTGCATCTTCGCCGCGCCGGCCGACTACCTGGATGCCAATCGGCATGCCGTCCGGCCCGCGCAACAGCGGTAGCGTCACCGCCGGGACGCCGCACAGCGTCCACAGGCCGGCGAAAACGGGGTTGCCGGTGGAAGCGAGCCCCCTCGGCGCCTCGCCCGGGGCCGCCGGCGTGATGATGGCGTCGCAGTCGACAAACAGGCGATCCAGCTCGTTGGTGAGCGCCGCGCGGAGGTCGAGCGCGGCGAGGTAGTCGACGGCGCCTATCTTCATGCCGTCCTCGACAGCGGCACGCAGCCGGTCACTGAGGTAATCCCTGCCGCGCCGGTAGTAGTCGGCGAGGTTGTGCGCCATGCCAGCCAGCATCAAGGTGCGGTGGGCGGAGAGCCAGCCGTCGAACACCTCCGGCAAGGCGACCTCCGCACACGCCTTGCCGAGCGCGGCGGCAAACCCGGCGAGAGCCGTCTTGGTCGCCGGCTCGGCCTCGTCCCAGGCCGGCGTCCTGACGAAGGCCAGTCGCGGCGTCGCCGGCGCGTCCCGCAGCGCAGCGTCGAGCAGCAGCGGCGGCGCCAGCGGCCGTGTATCGGGATCGGCGGGATCGTATCCGCCGAGGGCGTCGGCGATCAGGGCGGCATCGACGACCGTGCGGGCAAAGACGCCCACCGTGTCCAGAGGCGCGGCGAGCAGGCGAATGCCGGTACGCGGGATCAATCCATGGGTCGGCTTGAAGCCGACGACGCCGCAGAACGACGCCGGACGGATGACCGAGCCATAGGTCTGGGTGCCGACGGCAAGTGGCACCATGCCGGCGGCGACGGCGGCGGCCGAGCCCGACGACGAACCGCCCGGTGTGCGCTCGCGGTCGCGCGGGTTGCGAGTCTTGCCCGGCGCGAAATAGGCGAGCTCGGTGGTGACCGCCTTGCCGATGATGATGGCGCCGGCCTGGCGGAGGCGGTGCACGATGGTGGCGTCGACGCCGGGGTGGCGGCCGGCGTCGAGGACCGTGCCGTTCTCGGTCGGCATGTCGGCCGTGTCGATGATGTCCTTGACCGCGATTGCCAGACCATGCAGGGCGCGCAGCGGACGACCCCTCGCGTGATCATCGTCGGCGCGCCGGGCGGCGGCGCGAGCCAGCGCCGGATCGAGAAAGGCGAAGGCGCCGATCTCCGGCTCGCGCGCGGCGATCCGGCCAAGCAGCGCCTCGGTCAGTTCGGCGGCGGAAATATCGCCGTTGGTCAGGCGCTCGCGCGCAGCAAGCGCGCTCAGGTCGGCGAGATCGGACATCGATCAGGTAGGCGGGCGTGCACCATCACGTCCCGGCGTAAATCATCTTGGGCAACCACACCACCAGGCCGGGGAACAGGATGCACAGGCCGACGCCGATCGCCTGCAGGCAGATGAACGGCACCGCCGCGCGGAAGATGGTCGCCATGGTGATCTGCGGCGGCGCCACGCTCTTCAGATAGAACAGCGAATATCCGAACGGCGGGCTGAGGAACGCCATCTGCATGTTGACGATGAAGATGACGCCGTACCACAGCGGCACGTCGTGGGGGGCGACGCCGGGGAGACTGAGGACGCCGGCGAACGTCAGGCTCTTGAGGATCGGCAGGAATATCGGCACCGTCAGCAGCAGGATGCCGACCCAGTCGAGAAACATGCCGAGGACAAAGAGGATGGCCATCATCAGCAGCAGGACGCCGTAGGGCGGCAGGCCGGTGCCGAGGATCGAGTCGGCGACGAATGTCTGGCCGCCCTTGAGAATGAAGAAGCCAACGAACATGGTGGCGCCGAAGAAGATCCACATCACCATCGCCGTCGCCTTGAGGGTGGCGACGCCGGCCTCGCGGATCGTCTCCCAGGTGAGCTGGCGATGGGCGGCGCAGACCAGAAAAGCGCCGAAGGTGCCGATGCCGGCCGCCTCGACCGGCGTGGCGATGCCGAGGAAGATGACGCCGAGAACGAGGATGATGAGCAGCACCGGCAGGATGGTGCGGCGCAGCAGGATAAGCTTTTCGACAAATGTGATGCGCTCTTCCTTGGGCAAGGCCGGGCCGAGCGCGGGATTGATCACGCAGCGGACCGACACGTAGCTGATGTACATGGCCGACAGCAGGAAGCCGGGGAACACCGAGCCGACCAGCAGCTCGCCGAGCGACTGCTGGGCGACGACGGCGTAGACGATGGCCATGACCGAGGGCGGGATCAGGATGCCGAGGGTGCCGCCGGCCAGCAGCGAGCCGATGGCAAGCTTGGCGTCGTAGTTGCGCCTGAGCATGGCCGGCAGCGCGATCATGCCCATGGTCACCTCGGTGGCGCCGACGACGCCGACCATCGCGGCAAGCAGCGTGCACGAGATGACCGTGGCCGAGGCGAGGCCGCCTTTGACGCCGCCGAGCCACTTGTAGACGACGTCGTAAAGCTCCTCGATGACCCCGGCCTTTTCCAAAATCGCCGCCATGAAAATGAACAGCGGCACGGCAGACAGCTGATAGTCCGTCATGAACGGGAAGACCCGCGACGGCAGCATGTTCAGCATCTGCGGTGTGCCGAACAGGTAGAGGAACAGGATGGCGAGGCTGCCGGTGCAGAAAGCCATGGGCAGGCCGAGGAGCAGGAGCACGCCCAGCCCGCCGAACA
>CAZSWL010000251.1:0-4943 GCA_964610725.1 uncultured Bauldia sp. | reverse complement strand
TTGCGTGACGATGCCGTGCTCGCCCCCCGCCGCGAGCACCGCTTCGCGCAAGGCGTAAAGAGGGCTCGTACCGATGTCGCCGTAGACGACGCCGATCGAACCGACGGTGAGGGCCAGGAATCCGGCGGTTGCAAACGGGTGACCCTCGCCGTCGGGGGTCGTTGCCACCGGCGGCTCAGTCGCCATGATCAAATGTCATGCTGCAATGCAACATCGCGGCGGGCAGGTTTCTACCACCCCGGTGGCCGCGTGTCATGCACCCGCAGCCCCCGGTTGCCCGCAACGACGTGCCGCCATTGCTGCGGCCGCACGACCGTGCGTGATGAAGACGATGACACGGCCCCCTTCCGTCGCGGCGATACGCGCCGGGAGGCAGTTATATCAGATCAGGCAGCCAGCTCGACCGGGATCTTGATGTAGGAGACGCCGTTCGCCTCGGCCGGCGGCAGCTTGCCGGCGCGGATGTTGGTCTGGATGGAGGGCAACAAGAGCAGCGGCGCCTTCAGCTTGGCGTCGCGCGCCTCGCGCCAGGTGACGAAGTCGTCCTCGCTGACGCCGGCGAGTTGCACGTTTTCCTTCTCCGCCCCGATCGTCGTTTCCCAGGCGTAGTCGCCGCGGCCCTCGGGCAGGTAGTCGTGACAGACAAACACCCGCGTCTCGTCCGGCAGCGCCAGCAACTTCTCGATCGAGCGGTAGAGGGTGCGCGCGTCACCGCCGGGAAAATCGGCCCGCGCGGTGCCGTAGTCGGGCATGAACAGCGTATCGCCGACGAAGACGGCATCACCGATGACGTAGGAGACGCAGGCCGGCGTGTGGCCGGGCGTGTGCAGCACGTGCGCATCGATGTCGCCGACCTTGAAGTGCTCGCCGTCGGCGAACAGATGGTCGAACTCGCTGCCGTCGCCGGAGACGTCGATGGCGTTGAACACCGGGCGGAAGATCTTCTGGACGTCGCGGATGTGCTCGCCGATGCCGACCCTGGCGCCGGTCTTGAGCTTGACGTAGGGCGCCCCCGACAGGTGGTCGGCGTGGGCGTGCGTCTCCAGCACCCAGTCGATGGTGAGACCCGCTGCGGCAGCCGCGGCCACGATGGCGTCGGCCGACCTGGTCGACGCCTTGCCGGTCGACTGGTCGTAGTCCAGCACCGGGTCGACCACCACCGCACGCTTGCTCGCCGGATCCGACACCAGGTAGCTGACCGTGTTGGTCGGCTTGTCGAAGAAAGCGCGCACTTCGGGGTTTTTCTGAGCGGTCATGGCAATCTCCATGGCGACAACGGTTCGCGTGTTGACACATATATTAGCCATGACTAAATTAGTCAACGCTAATGGATACCGCGATGCACACGACCGCCACCGACTTCGCCGACCTCGCCGACAAGGCCGGGGACGCCGCGCGCCTGTTGAAGCTGCTCGCCAACGAGCGGCGGCTGCTGCTGTTGTGCACCCTGGCCGGCGCCGGCGAGATGTCGGTCGGCGCCTTGACCGCGGCGGTGGGCGTGAGCCAGTCGGCACTTTCCCAGCACCTCGCCTTGATGCGCGAGCAGGGCCTGGTGAGCTTCCGCCGCGACGGCCAGACCTTGCACTACCGGATCGCCGATCCGGCCGCGGCCCGTTTTCTCACGATGCTCAAGGACATCTACTGCCGACGACCGCGTCCCCAGCCAAGGAAGCCATCATGACCGCACCCGACCTCATCGATATCACCGTGGACCAGATCCCCGCCCTGCTTGCCGACAACGCCGTCCTCGTCGACGTGCGCGAAGCCTACGAGCAGGCGCGCGAGCGCATTCCCGGCGCCGTGGAACTGCCGCTGTCGCATCTCGCCCGCGGCGGCGCCGCCAATCTGCCCGGCGACCGCACCGTGGTGTTCCTGTGCGCCTCGGGCAACCGCACCAAGGTCAACGCGGTCGCGCTTGCCATGATCGCCGGCGGCAGCGGCTACAACATGGTGGGCGGCATCGCCGCCTGGAAGCGCGCCGGGCTGCCGACCGAACGCGGATAGGCGGGCCGGCGTCGTGCCGGCCGCCTTGGCGGCAGCCTGCGGCCCATCTTCCCGGAATCGCCGTTCTGGCCTATGCCCGGTCGACCGCCGCGAGCGGGGGTCGCAGGAGACCTGTCATGCGCGTGATCTTCGGCATCGTTCTTGGGGTCGCGTTGACGTTGGGCGCGGCCGCCCTCCACGACAACAACCTGGCCCAACCGGCCGCGGGCGCCGTCCTCACCGATCGTCCGATCGTCAACTGGGACGTTCTCGGCGCGGTCACCCGTGACACGGCCGGCTCGATCGCTGCGCTGGTGCACATCGGCCGCAAATAGATTCGCCGCCGTCTAGTCGTCCCATGCCGGCGCCAGCCCCGCCACGCCCGCGAAGCGCTGATGATGGCTCTCAGACAGCGCGCTGATCGCCGACATCTCGTCGTCGGCGAGTGAAAAGTCGAAAATCGCGAAGTTCTCGCGGATGCGATCGACGTGCGCGCTCTTGGGGATGGTCACGATCCCCTTGTGCTGGAGGTCCCAGCGCAACACGACCTGGGCCGGGGTACGCCGGTGGCGTGCGGCGATGGCGACGATCACCGGATCGGCCAGCACGCCCCGGCGGCCGATCGGCGCGTAGGCGGTGAACGCCATGCCGTACCCGGCGACCGCGGCCCGCAACTTTTCCTCGCCGAGATAGGGATGGAATTCGCACTGATTGGTGACCAGCGGCGCCTCGCTTGCCGCCCACGCCTCGGCGAGCAACGCGCTGTTGAAGTTGGAGACGCCGATATGCCGCGTCCAGCCCATGCGCTTGACCGCGTTGAGCGAGCCGACGGTTTCGGCGACGCTCGGCACCCTGCTCGGCCAGTGGATGAGAACGAGATCGAGCCAGTCGGTACCGATCCTGTTCAGGCTGCGCTCCACCGACGCCTTGAAGCGCGCGTCGGCGAGGTCGTCGACCCACACCTTGGTCGCGACGAAGATCTGGTCGCGGGGGATGCCGGACGCACGAATGCCCTCGCCCACCCGGTCCTCGTTGCCGTAAGCGGCGGCGGTGTCGATGTGCCGATAGCCGACGCGAAGGGCTTCGGCGACGGCGCGTGCGCATTCCTCGCCGGCGAGCCGCCAGGTGCCGAACCCGATAACCGGAATGTGGGCGCCGTGGGCGCTGACGTACTGCACGCGACGCGTCCCCGCTGCCATCGACGGGCGAACGTCGCGGACAATGAGGTTTGCCGGGGACGCGGTCAACCGCCGGTCCGGCGGTGGCGCGCGGCGCCCTACCCCGCCGCCTGGCGCACGGCGGCGATCACCCGCTCGACCTCCTCGTCGGTGAGATCGGCGTGCAGGGGAAGGCTCAGCACCTCCCGGGCCAGCCGCTCCGACACCGGCAGCCGGCGGCCGTCGAATTGCTTGAAGGCCGGGTGCTGGTGCAGTGCCAGCCGGTAGAAGCGGCCGGTGCCGATGCCGACCTCGGCGAGGCGGGAATGGACGACGTCACGTTCGTCGACGCGAATGGTGTAGAGGGCGAGCGCGCTCGCGATGCCATCGCGGATCGACGGCACCGCCACCACGTCGGCGAGCGCCGCGCCGTAGCGCGCGGCGATCTCACCGCGCCTGGCGAGCTCGTCGGCGAACACGTCGAGCTTGGCGAGCAGGACCGCCGCCTGCAGCGTGTCGAGCCGTCCGGTGAGACCGAGCACCATCGCCTCGTCGCCGGTGCCGGCCCGGCCGTGCGAGCGGATCATGCGCACGGTCTCGGCAAGGCGATCGTCGGTGGTGAGGACGGCGCCGCCGTCGCCGTAGCAGCCGAGCGGCTTGGTCGGGTAGAAGCTGGTCGCCGTAATCGGCGCCAGCGCGCCGACCCGGCGGCCGCCGACGGCGCCGCCGAAGCTCTGGGCGGCATCGGCCAGCACCATGAGGTCGTGGCGCTCGGCGATCGCGGTGATCGCCTGGTAGTCGGCCGGCAGGCCGTAAAGATCGACCGGCATCACCGCCCGCGGCCGCGCCAGCCCGCGCGCCGCCGTCTCCATGATCGCCCGCTCGAGATCGTCGGCATCCATGTTGAAGGTCGCCGGGTCGACATCGACGAACACCGGAATGGCACCGATCGCGGCGACCGCTCCTGCGGTGGCGGCGAAGGTGAAGGCAGGGACGAACACGGCGTCGCCGGGCTTCACCCCCATCGCCATCAATGCGATCATCAATGCATCGCGGCCGCTCGACACGGCCACCGCGTGGCCCACCCCGGCGAAGCGCGCCAGGCGCTGTTCCAGCTCCGCCACCTCCGGCCCGAGGATGAACTCGCCGTGGGCGAACACCGCGTCCATGCGACGGTGGAGCTCGCCGCCGAGGCGGGCGCGCTGACGATGCAGGTCGTAGAGCGGAATGCGGCCGACGGGAGCGACCACCAGCGCCGGCCGGGCGGGAGTCATGCGCGTGCCCTCCGCCGCGCCGGCCGGGCAGTCTCCGCGATCGCCGCCTGCACCCGCTCGGCGACGGCGAGGGCGGCGAGCCCGGCCCGGCCGCCCACCTCGGGCGCACTGCCCGAGCGCACCGAATCGACGAAGGCGCCGATCTCCGCCGCAAGGTTGTCGTGCGGCGGGAAGGTCATGGCCTGCACCGTCTGGCCGCGGCCGTCTCCGATCGACAGACTGTCGCCGGCGAGATTGGCAACCAGCGCCAGGCCCGGCTCGCGCACGCTGAGCGTCCGCTCGCTCCGCTCCGCCACACGGCTTGCCGACAGGGTGGCGATAGTCCCGCCGGCGAAGATCAGCCACGCCTCGGCCACATCGGTGCGCCCGCTTTTGACCGCCATCCCGCTTGCCGCGACCGACGCCACCGGCCCGCCGGCGAACGCGAGGACGTGGTCGATATCGTGGATCATCAGGTCGAGCACCACGTCGACATCGCCGCAACGCTCCGACCAGGGCGCGCGGCGCACGCTGGCGATGCGTCGCGGCA
>CAZSWL010000250.1:0-14583 GCA_964610725.1 uncultured Bauldia sp. | reverse complement strand
GGGTTACGCGCTGCCGGTTGAGCCGGAGGGCAGCCGCTACATCGTCGTGTCGACCCAGTCGCGCGGCGACGAGGCGGCGCTCAGAGCGGCGCTGTCGGTCGAGGCCGACTACGTCGCCTTCGTCGGCAGCCGCCGCAAGGTGGAGACGCTGAAGGCAAAGCTCACCGCAAGCGGCATCGACTCCAGCCGTCTGGCAGCCCTGAAGGCGCCGGCCGGTCTGGACATCGGCGCCATCACGCCGGAGGAGATCGCGCTGTCGATCCTGGCCGAGATCGTGGCGCTGCGCCGCCGGGGTCAGCGCGCCGGATCGTGAGATGACCGGCCTCGACGATCTCGCCGCCAGCATCGGCCTCGCCGAGGAAGAGGGAAGCGTCCGCGTGTCCGCCGTGGTGCTCGCCGCCGGCATGTCGCGGCGCATGGGTGAGGCGCCGAAGCTGTTGCTTGACGTTGGCGGCGTGCCGATGATCCGCCGCACGGTCGAAAACGTGGTTGCCTTCGCGCCGGCGGAAACCGTCGTGGTGACCGGGCACCGGGCGGCAGAGATCGAGCAGGCCCTCGCCGGCCTGCCGGTGCGCTGCGTGCACAACCCGCGGCACCAAGAGGGCCAGCCCACCTCCGTCGCCGCCGGCGTCGGGGCGCTCACCGCCCACTGCAACGCGGTGATGGTGGTGCTCGGTGATCAGCCGCTGGTCACCGCCGACGACATGCGGGCGCTGGTCGCCGCGTATGAGGCTCTCGACGCGGAGTCAATTTTGGTGCCGCACCATGCCGGCCAGCGCGGTAACCCGGTCATCTTCGCGGCCCGCCACATCCCGGCGGTCATCGGCGGCGGCCTCAACGTCGGCTGCCGCCATCTCATCGACAGCCACGCGGTGCAGGTCGCGCGTACCGAATTCGCCAGCGACGTCTACACGCTCGATTGCGACACGCCCGACGACTACCGACGTCTGATCGAGCGCAGCCGCGGCAGATAAGCGCAACGAACCGGCGTGAGGCCAAGTCGTCGGATTGTTGCCCGCAAACTCACCGGCTCCGCGCTCTTCAGTGCCTGTGACCCGCCTTGCGGTGGCCGCCAGGGACCTCCGACGCGCCGCGCGCCAGCCGATAGGCGCGAAGATCAGGATCAATGTCGACCAACCGGAATCGCTGGTTGCAGCTCGACGCCGGGAGGCCACGGTGCGTCACTCGGGCAAGCCGGGGTCAGGCGATCGGCGCATTGGAGGTCCGCACGCGCCGAAGCGCGTCCGTGCCGTAGCCGTTCAACGCGCGCGATCGAGTTGACGCTAATGAATGTGCGCGTGCTGACCGCCTTGGCCAGGATTGCTGGGATCGCCGGGTCCCGATTCGCTGCCCTCAGGGCCGTTGCCCAGGCCGTTGTTGGGATGGGTTGAAGAGGGAGGCGGAGGTGGCGGCGGTGGTGAGCCCGCCGGAGGCGGTGGCGTCTCGGCGGCCTGAATCGTCCGCGGTGTGATGACGCCGGGCGTGGGGACGCCGGGCGGGATCAGGCGCATGAATATGCCGCAGCCCGTCGTGTCGACCCGGAAGTCGCTGTACAGGCGGCGCTGGTCGGTGATGAGCGGGAACATCTGGCCGATGATCCGCCTGCGGTCGGCGACGCTTTCGACGCGGCGAGTCGGTGTTGCCGGTCCGGCGAGGGCGATGTGGCATCCGGCGGTCACCCGTGTGCACTCATGACGCCGATCGCGTCTGCACAGGTCGGCCTCGCCGTCAAACACGGCGAGTCCGGTTCCCAGCCGGCCGACGGCGACATCGAAGCGGGTTCCGCGCACGGTGATCGTGGCCACCGGCGTGGTGATCGCGTACGCCTGCTTGTGGCTGTCGCCGGTGATGAAACGGAAGGCACCGCGCACGACGTTAAGCGAAACCCGTTTCGCCGTGTTGGTCGATGCCAGGACATACCGGTCGATGACCATTAGCGAGTTGGGGCCGACCACCAGCTTGGTATCGTCGCTGAGGCGGATCTGGGCTTCGCCCGCCGCGTTCGTCTTGATGACGTCGCCCATGAATACCGGTGCTTGCGACTGCAGCACCAGCTGTCCGTTCCCGCGTCCGACGTCGGTTGCCGGAACCACCGCCACGGCGACGCCGCTCTGCGGCGGAGCGGCCTCGGGCGCTCCCGCCAAGACGGCCGCGACGGCGGTGATGGCGACCGTCGTCACCAATTGGACGAGGCGCCTAGCTAGGGTGGTGCTGGGCCAGTTCATCGCGTCCCTTACCCTCCGTAAATCGGCTAATTGGGGCAACGGCTTGGCAGAGTCGAACCATTTGCTGCAGCCGCCGGCCCGGTTGTCGCATGTTGGGTCATCGTCGATCGTGCTTTCACAAGTCGTGCCAATCCAATTCGGCAGGTCGCCTGGTCCGCGAGGTCCTGCGCCAGCGACCGGCGCTGATCTTTGATTTGGGGCGATACCGCTTGGCTTGCGGTGCAATCCAGGGTGGCAGCCCGCGCCGTCGTCGTCGGCCTCTTGCTGCACCACGCCTGCGGACACGACCTTCACGGTGCGCGGCCGGGTTATCGTGGCCGGGCTTCACGCATCGCGGCAGTGTGCATCCGCAACGCCGCGTTGTCGGCAAGGCTACCGACCGTGACGGGCAGGCGCTGACGCCAGTTGGGATGCTCGCTCGTCGTGCCGGGCATGTTGACCTGTGTGGCGAGCGCAAGGGCGTCCTCGAGCTGCAACGCGGCCAGCCGGCACGGGCTCGACGCAACGTGTGCATGGAGGCCGACAGAGAGTTCAAGCGCATCTCCCGAACAGGCGAGTTGGCTGCGTATTGCCCGCCGCTCGCGTTCGCGCGCCTTTTTCGCGGGTTCGACGTTGCGAGGGGCGAGCAATCCCACTGACGCGCGTGATTCGATGTCATCTCCACGCCACCAACTGGCGAAGGTCGGCATGTCGTGGGTGGCGATACACGCGAGGGCGTCGGCGGACCAACGTCGCGGGTGCGCGCGGCCGGCGCTGTCCCGTTCGAAGAAATAGACCTTGTAACTGTGCACGCATCGTGCGGCCATCAGGTCGCGAAAACCCGGCGGCACGTTGCCGAGATCCTCGCCGACGACCATGGTTCCGGCGGCTTGGGACGCTTCGGCCAGGCGTCGAAGCAGGGTCGAAAGCGGGAAACGGACGTAGGCACCCTCGGTTGGCGGCGCCCCGCGGGGAATGAGCCACAGCCGCGCGATGCCCATGGCGTGGTCGATGCGAACGGCTCCGCCGTTGCCCATGACGGCAGCCCACGTCGCGGCCAGTGGCTGTCCCTCAAGCGCCGCCAGACGCATGGGCGACAGCGGCGCCAGGTCCCAGTCTTGTCCGGCCGCGTTGAACGGGTCGGGCGGCGCACCGATCGAGACGCTGGGCACGGTCAGCACCGGGTCTGCCCACGCCGCCGACCCGTCGGGCGCGGCGCCAACGGCAAAGTCGAGGAACAGCCCGATGCGCAAGCCCGCGTCGCGCGCTTCATGCTGGACGCGCTCGAGCTGCTGCTTCGACACCCATTGCAGCCACAGGTGATAGTCCACCGCGGCGCGGTTCCGCCCGATGAAGGTGGTGACCTCGGGCGAGGTCCTTCGCCGCAGCGTCTCTGGCCAGCGATCCACCGTCGCTCCGCGCCCTTCGGCGACCATCTGCTCGCCTATCGCTTCGTAGCTGGCGTGCGCCAACAGCGCATCGCCCCCATCGTTGCAGAAGGCGCGAAACGAAGACTTCAGGGCATTGCTCCACGGAAATTCGTTGAAGCACCGCCGCAGGAGGCGATCCTTCACGCGCCATACTGCAACATGGTCGATCAAAGGTCCGGCTCTGGCACGGGCCGCATCGGCCCGCTCGTTGTCACTCAGACCGGTAAACCCATCCACCCAGTCCAGCGCGATATAGAGTGGGTTGAGGAAGCGGCGGTTCGACGGAGCGAACGGGCTGATCCGCCCGGGATCGTTCCAAAACAGCGCGTGCAGAGGATTGACCCCGACGAAATCGGCGCCTTCATCCGCCGCCACGCGGCACAATGCCGAGAGATCCGCATAGTCTCCGATGCCGAGGTTGCGCTCGGCGGAAAGACCGGCAAGCTGACACGTGATCCCCCAGACTCGCGCATTGACCAGGGACGGCGGAACGTGACAGCGCAAGGGTGACGGCTCGGCGCACACCGTCTCGATGTCAGGCAGGAAGACGGGCGTGCTGTCCGCAATGCCAAATATGCCGGCGAGAGCAGCGAGCGTGTCGGGCGATACGTCTCGTTTGACGCCGTCAACTCCGGTGTAGCGCGGCTCTATGCCGTGCGAGGCGCAAAGACTGACAAGGCTTGCGGTCATGGTCCGTGGCTCCTCGAAGCCGCTGGCAGACTCCTATGCCGCAACTACGACTGCTGGCTGCACCAGGACACGTCAACCCCGCCGGCAAGCTGCCAACCGGGGAACGTCCCGCCGGGCGACGGACCGCCAAGCCGTTCATGCACGCTCGCAGCCAGGCCGTGCGTCTCGCCAAAGGGAATGACTGCCGACGGGCGGACCTGGAATTGCGCAATTCTGATGGGCGCTGGACGAGACCCGATTCCCCGGGATACGCAACCGCGTCGACTTCGCCCGACACCGTGAGACCGTCCACCTCTCCTTCGATGAGGTCCGGTTGAAGCGGAGCCGTCTCGATGACCGCACGTCCGCGTTCGACCAAGGCCGTCAGCTCGTTCGCTGGCTGGCGATCAGGGCATCGACGAATTGTTTCAGTCGCATCCCGGCCTTCGCGCCCGCCGCTGCGGCGAGCGCGTTCACATGGGAAAGCACGCCCTGCGCGTAGATAGGCTGCGCATGGCCTATCGGCGCGGAAGCGGCCGACACGGCACCGGCGATAATGCCGCGCTGATCGAGATCGGCGAGACGACTTACGCCCGCGTTGTCCTTGCCGACGCCGCCGTCGCTGAAGAAGATCGCCAGCAGCGGCACCGAGATGACGTTGTCCGCTCGTCCCCGGAAGAGCGCCGCATGCGACCCCGTGATGGCGATCGCGCCGGCATCCTCCGGCCGCAGCATGGGCGCGGCATCCAGGCAGATGACCTTCGGTTCGCCAGGGTTTTCGCTGACGGTATGGCGCTGGCCGCCGTCGATCGGCGGTGGCTGGCGCGTCACCACCGGTCCGCTCAGCATCAGCTGTGCGCACTCACGCACGCTCTGTCCCGGCTTGCATCCCAGTGCCTTCGCCGATTCGTTGACGTGGCTGATCGTTCCGTTGGCGAGCGTGTCTTCGCCATCGGCAATGTGACAGGTAAAGGCGTCGGCCGTGGCGCCGGCGAGCCCGATCCGGTCAAGATAGGGCAGACCCTTGATGCCGGCGTTTTGCCAACCGACGCCGGCGTCGTTCAAGACGACTCCCCGGATGCCCCATTTGGCGGCGTGCCACGCGTTGTATTCGCCGCCGTAGGAACCCGACACGACCACACCGCCGCGGCAGCTCTCGGTCGCGGTGGCGCTGCTGGAAACGGCCACGATCTCGGCATTCGCTGTCATTGCCTCAGTTGCTCCTGTTGCCGCGAGGCGGCCCGGTCGAGGTCGCGGCGCCTAGCCGGCGGCTCGGCGGTCGGCCGCACTCGGGGCGCGCACGACGTTGAGCAGGGGCTCGCCGGCGCCCAGCCGCCTCAGATTGCTCGCGAAGACAGCGCATCGGCGCTGCCACAGCTCATCCGTCCACGCTGCCGAATGAGGCGTCATGTGCACGTTTGGCAACGTCTCGAACGGGAAATGCGCCGGCGGCACGACATCGGTCGGTGACGAGGGATATCGATACCAGACGTCGAGCACGGCGCCGCCGATGACGCCGTCGCGCAGCGCCGCGAACAAATCCTCCTCGCGGGCGATCTCGGCGCGGGCGGCATTGACGAGCAGTGCCGTGTTCTTCATCCGGCGGAACTGAGGCAGCGCCAGCATGCCGCGCGTCGCCTCGGTGAGCGGGCAGGCGATCACGACGAAATCGGCGACGGCGAGCATCTCGTCGAGACGATCTGCGGTCGCCAGCCAGTCGACATCGGGCGCGCTGCCGCGCCGCGACGCAGTTACCGCCATGACCCTCATGCCAAAAACCTTGGCCCGGCGAGCGATCGCGGCACCGATGTGGCCGAGGCCGATCAGGCCCAGCACCTTGCCGGCCGCTTCACCATGGATCGGTCGCGAGAAGTAGGCGCCGCCCCACCCGAGGTCGGGGATGCGCCGGATCATGGCGCCGTAGCCGACGACGTGGTCGAGGATTGCCGCAAACACGTATTCGGCGACCGGTTGTTCGTGCTCGTACGCGTTGCACAGCCAGGCCGACAGATCGACCGCATCGAGCGCGATCTTGTCGATGCCGGCGCCGGGCGCCTGCAGCAGGCGGAAGCTCACTCGCGCGGCGTCCTTGTCGGCGAAGCGCGAAGCGACGAGCATGTCGACCCTGACCGGGGCCGGCGGCGCTTCCGGCACGTCGACGATGCTGTCGGCAGGGTCGAGCAGGGGACGCAACCGTTCCTTGAGCGGCGCCGCGATATCCCACAGTGCAATCCGCACGGCCGTTAGCCTACCGCTTGCGTCGCCGGCCTGGCCGCCGGCACATCGCCGACGAGTTCGCCCGCCCGTTCGATGAGCACCGCGAGATCCGCGCGATCCGTCGGCGATAGCTCGACCAGCGGCGGACGGACAGGCCCCATCGGTCTGCCGACCAGTTCCAGGCCCGCCTTGACGATGCTGACGGCGTAGCCCCGCCGGCGCCGGCGGATCGCCGCCAGCGGCATGATGAAATGCTCCAATACGCGATCCACCACGACACGATCGCCGATGCACAGCGCTTGGTAGAAATGCGAAGCCAGCTCCGGCAGAAAGCTGAAGATTGCCGAGGTATAGCTGCGGATGCCGATCGCGAAGCACTGCGCCGCGATCGTCTCTGCCGTCGGCACCCCGTTGATCAGTGCCAGTCTGTCGCCGGCGCGATATTTCAGCGAAACCAGTGCTTCGAAATCGCCGGTGCCGTCCTTGACGGCGATGAGGTTGGGACAGCGGTCGGCAAGCCGCAGCACCGTGTCGGGCGCCAGCACCCCGTTGTCGCGGCTGTAGACGATGACGCCGATCGCCACCGCCCGGCACACGGCCTCGACGTAGGCCGCGAGGCCTTCCTGGTCGGGCGTGATGAGGTACGGCGGAAAGAGCAATACGGCGCTTGCGCCGGCCCGTTCGGCGGCCCGCGCCATCGCAACGGCAATTGTCAGACCCTGACCCGCACCGGCAATGACCGGCGCGTCGCCGGCGTGCCTTGCGGCAATGCGAACCAGCATCTCCTGTTCGTTGAGATTGAGGGAGAAGATCTCGCCGGCGCCGCCGGCCGGGACGACGGCCGCCGGTCGCGCCGCGACCAGCTCGGCAATGTGGTTGGAGAAGCGAGCTTCATCGACGCCGCGGTCGTCATCGCGAAACGGCGTCGCCGGAAAGGCGAGGATGCCTTCCGAGATCCGGCGCATCACCATGTCCGCTGCCGCGTCGCGCATCGCCCAGATCGCCCGATATCCCCCTGGCGTGCGCGGCCGTCACTCCCTTGACGCCACCAACGTCGCTACCCGTGCGTAGGCGGATGGCTTCACCGCCAAAGCCAAGCATATCCCATTGAATGGGACTATAGACCCATTTATTGAGACTATGACGCCGTGTCGCGGCGGTCAAGCGACATGCGCCCGATCCGACCCGTTTCAGGCGCGCGTGACGAAGCCAAGACGCTCGGAGATTACGCGCGCCGTATCCGCCACCAGCCCGCCGATGCGCTCAAAGTGGGGCGATACGCGCTCGGCCGGCCCCGACACGCTGATCGCCGCGACCGGCAGGCGGCGATGATCGAACACCGGTGCCGCGCAACACGCGAGCGTCGCCTCGAACTCGCTGCGGTCGATGGAATAGCCGCGTTCCCGCGTCTCGGCGACGTCTCGCTCCAGGGCGGCGAGACTGGTGATCGTGGAATCGGTGTAGCGCTTGAGCTGGAGACGGCCGAGCAGGACGCGCCGCTCGTTGTCGGCCATGGCGGACAGAAACGCCTTGCCCAGCGAACTGGCGTGCATCGGACGATGCGATCCCAGGCGCGAAGAGATGGTGATCGATTGCGGCCCCTGCTCACGATACAGCAGCACCATGCTATCGGAGTCGAATACGGCGAGATTGACCGCCTCGCCGGCCATTTGCAGAAGCGCCCGCAGCGATTCGGGAGCAACCTGCATGATATCGGTCGATTGCACGGCGACGACCCCCAGCTGGACCGCTTCGCGGCCGAGGCGCCAACGCCCGCTGACCGGGTTGATCTCGAGGAAACCGAGCCCGCGCAGCCGTTCGGCGATGCGATAGGTGGTGGATCGGCTGAGGCCGATGGCATCGGCGACGTCGCTGACCGAGGCCTCCTGTGTTGTCTTGTAGAAGGCGAGGATCGACAGGCCTCGCTCAAGCGTACCGACCGGCACTTCCTGCGCGGTCGGATTGCTGGTCTTCCTGAGTGAACTGGCCACTGAAATAGCGGTCTTTCCCGGTGGCTGATGGGAGCGACACTCGCCCATGGCCGCCCGACGGGTCAAGCGCTTCGCCCGTATGCGGCTGAGGGAGGCCCGCGCCTGCAACGACGGGCCTCCCTGCGGACGGTTTACGGCCTACATCACGCCCCAGATCTTCTTGTACTGGTCCTCGTAGCCGTTCTGCGGGTCGTAGCGATTCTCCTTGCCACCGTCGAGATCGACATTGTCCTTGATGACCAGGTGCACCTTGGTGACGTAGCCCGATGGCGGTTGGTTGTTGAAGGCGCGGTTCAACTCGTCGATGAGCTGCCAGCCATGCATGTAGGCTGGCTCCGGCACCGTCGCGATCTGGAATTCGCCGTTGCGGATCCGCTGATAGGCCGACACGCTGCCGTCACCCGCCGAGATCAGGAACGGCGGATTGCCGGGCTCGATCCCCGCCGATTTGAGCGTGGGAACGACGAAGTCGAAGTACACGTCGTTGAACGTCAGCATGTAGCCGAGATTCTTGCCGAACCGTTGCAGCAGCGAGTTGGTCAGCGACGGTGTGCGCTGCGGCACCTCGCCGAAGGGCCCGTTGTCCTCGGAGAGGAGCTTGCAGGTATCGCACTCCTTGATCGCCTTCTCGATGGCGTCCGACTTGGTGACGACGATCTGGTACTGGCGATCGGAAATGACCTCCGCCTGCGCGGTGCCGTTGGAGTGAACCACGGCATATTCGCCGGCCAGATAGGCGATCTGGTCCGGCGGCGTCGACACGTTGACGATGATGTGAGCGTCCGGCACCGGTCCCGGCGAACTGGTCGAGTGCCAGGATACGATCTTGATGCCGGCGGCCGCCGCCTGATCGAGCGCCGCCTTGTTGGAAGCGGGATCGATCGAGCCGAGGATGATGCCGTCCGGCTTCAGCGCGATTGCCTGCTGGAGAGCGTTGGCGCTGTCGGTGGCGTTACCCTTGCCGTCGATGACCGAGTAGTTCCAGCCGAGCAGCTTCGCCGCGTCGCCAGCGCCGCGGCTTGCATCGGCGTTGCCCGAACTGTTCTGGGTCAGCGATACGAACACCACCGTCTTGCCTTTGGCGGCCTTCGGCCCGCTGGTCGGGCCGTCCCAGGTGCCGCCGCCCGGCGCGGTCGCTGCCGCGACGTCTGCCTTCATGCGCTCCAGGAAGCCCGGTTCGGCGGACGCGGGAACCGCGAGCGCCGCCGTCATGGTCAGGCCGAGTGTCAGGAGCAGCGCTCCCCTCGGGCTGCAGAGTGAGTGTCTTGTCATTTCACATTCCTCCCTTGCCAGTGTGCCGTGCGAGCACGGGTCTCATGAATTCGCCTCAGGACATCCTGCGGCGGGCGGCGTAGCCGGCGAGACCGACCGAGATGATCAACGCCCCCCCTTGGAAGATCGGTTCGACGAAGAACGAATTGCCGAGCTGCTGCAGACCGGCAATGCCGATCGCCAGGACGAGCACGGCGATGATGGTGCCGGCGGCATTGACCCGGCCGGGGCGAACGGTTGTCGCCCCCAGCAATGCACCCACGAACGCCGGCAGCAGGAACTCGGGTCCGACCGAGCTTTGTGCAACCTGCAGGCGGGCGGCCAGAATGACTCCGGCGAGACCGACGATCAGTCCGCCGAAGATGAAGGCGCCCATGACGAGGCGCCGGCTGCTGACGCCGCTGAGCTCGGCAGCCCGCCGATTGGAGCCGATCGCGTGGAGCTGTCTTCCGATGGGAAGATGTTCGAGCGCCATCCACGACAGCACGGCAACCAGCGCGACGACGTATGTCGGGAACGGCAGGCCCAGCACGCGACCATCGTTGATCAGCGTGAACAGGTGTGGGACGGCGCCGATCACCTGCGTCCCGTTCGTGATGAACGTGCCGATTCCGTAGAGGATGGTGCCGACGCCCAGGGTCGCTATGAAGGAGTCGATCCTGGCGTACTCGACCAGCGCGCCGTTGATGAGGCCGACAAGGCCGCCGGCGGCAATCGTGACCACCACCACCACCGGCCAGGGAACCCCGACCCAGGCGATCAGACTCATCGCGATGATGTGCATGAGGCCGATCGAGTAGGCGACCGAGAGGTCGTAGTTGCCGCAGGCGATGACCAGCATCTCCGCCATGGCGAGCAGGGCGACGGTGGTGTTGTTGCCCAGAATGGCGCGCACGGTCTGGATGCCGGCGAAGGTGCCCGGCAACAGAACGGCGAATATCGCCACCAGCGCGATGCCGAAGACCAGCAGTCCGTGGGTCGCCAGCACGTGCAGAACGACGCTGCGGGTGCTTCTGTCGGCTTGCGCCACGCGCGTCTTTTCGCCGGTCTCTGCGCCGAGGTCGGGATTGGCGCTCATGCGACGCCCCCGTGCGCCGGCGCCTCGCCGACGCCGCCCACGGCCCTGGTGAGAGCCTCCACGGTGATCTCCGCGCGGCTCAGTTCGGCGACGATTTGCCCGCGGCTGAAGGCAAGCACCCGGTCGCAGATCTGGGCCAGTTCATCGAGATCGGAGGAGACCACGACCATTGCGGTGCCGCTGGCGGCATCGTCCGCCAGCATGTGATAGATCTGCGCCTTGGCCCCGACATCGACGCCCATGGTGGGATCCTCCAGCACGAGGACCCGATACCTGCGGCCGGCCCAGCGCGCGAGCACCACTTTCTGCTGGTTGCCACCGGAGAGCGTACTGATGTCCCGATCCGGTTGCGGCGGGCGAACGTCGAAGCGGTGCAGCACCAGGGCGCATTCGCGGCGCTCGGCGTTGTTGTGGCGCAGGGCGAAACTGGTCGCACCGAAGTTCATCGGATTGAGGTAGAGGTTCTCGCGCACGGTCATCGTTCCGGCGAGAGCTTCCTCCGCGCGTTTGCCGCTGACGAAGCCGATACCGAGCGCAATCGCCTCGGCCGGTGAACGCAGCCTGTGGCTGCGACCGCCCACCTCGACGGAACCGCCGGCGCACGGGAGCACACCGGCAATCCCGCGACCGATCGCCTCGTGGCCCTGGCCCCGCAACCCGGCAAGACCGACGACCTCGCCTGGCCGCACCGTGAACGACACCGGCCCGAATCCGTTGACCCGCAGTCCTGTGATCACCAGCGCCGGCGTGCTCTCCACGGCATGCGCCGTGCGGGTCCGCTCGACCGGTGCGCTGCCGACGATCTCCCTCACCAGTTGCCCGGCCGAAATGTCGAAAGGGCGGTGGACGGCGACAACGCCGCCGTCGCGCAGCACGGTCACGGCGTCGGCGATGCGATAGACCTCGTCGAGACGGTGGCTGACGTAAATAATGCTGACGCCGTTTTCGCGCAGCCGCTTGAGGATGCGGAACAGCCGATCGACGTCCGATTCCGGCAGGCTGGCCGTCGGCTCGTCCAGAACCAGCAACTCGGCGCTGCGCGACAACGCCCGCGCGATCGCCACGATCGATTTGTCGGCCCGCGACAGCTCGGACAACGGCCGGTCGAGCGGCAGCGGCGAATTGAGAAAGTCGAGGGCCTCGGCCGCCGTCGCATTGACCGCCCGCCAGTCGATCAACGGCCCCCGGCGCGGATAGCCGTAGCCCATCGCCATGTTCTCGCCGACGCTCATCGTTTCGATCAGACCGAGGTCCTGGTGTACGAAGGCGATGCGCCGTTCGCGGCTGTGGTCGAGCGGAGTGCCGTCAAGCTCGATCGCGCCGGCATCAGCGGCATAGACCCCGGCCAGTATCTTTATGAGCGTCGATTTGCCGGCGCCGTTGGCTCCCAGCAGCGCGTGGATCTCCCCGGGAAACACGGTGAAATCGACGCCGCGCAACGCCTCGGTGCCACCGAAGTGCTTGGCCAGGCCGCGCACCGCCAGCAGCGGCTGAGGGACGTGCTCGCGGCGTTCCTGCGACGCGGGCCCTGTCTGTGTTGCAGCGCTCTGCATCAGCCGAAAAAGCGGACGCTCCACCCGGTAGTCCCAATCAATGGGACTATCATCCACTGAATGAGAATAGCGTTTCGCCGGACGCCCCGTCAAGCAACGTCCGCGATCCTCCGGCGCCGATCATGGTGCCACGGACCGGCGTGCGACGCACCAATGGAAGCTGTCTTGTTCTTGCCGAACTGCCTGGGCGGAGCCGCCTTGGCTGAAGCGGTCAAGCCTGGCCGACACGATGCCGGTCGGGCAGCGTTCTCTCGGCAAATCTGAAGCGGGCAAGAGCACCGCCGCTCCGCCCGTGACGGTCGCGGGAAATTTTGCTCCGACGCTAGCGCCGCTACGCAGCCTTCCTCAGTGCGCCGCTCAGTGATTGGATGAACGCTTCGCTGGTGAGCGTTGCCCCCGAGATGATGTCCACATTCGGGCTCTGGGCCATGACCACCTCTTTGCGCAGCATCGGCAGCGCTTGACGATTGATGGCAATCGATGTGCGACGATCGGACGGATAGCGAAGGATGTTGATCCCGGCAAGCCGGCCGTTTTTCACGATGGCCTGAATCTGGATGAGCCCGTAATAGGCGTCAACCACCGGACCCGTGTAGCTTCCGTTGGCGTAGCTCAAGGCCCTTGCACCGACCTTGGGGCCTGTCGGTTTCGGCGTCGGGCGTTGCGGTTGGCCCCAGACGTAGGCACCGACAACAACGAGCAACAACATTAGGAAAGCAATCCGTTTCATCGATCCCACACCTGCCGGCCACAAGTCAGAGCCCGATCGCATCGTCTCACGATCATGCTGACAGGTGACTGTCTACACCGATTACAAATATTTCATGATTGGCGCAGACGGCGCCGCCGACGGCCACCTTGTCGTGGAGTCTTAAGCGTTCGCGATACGGGGGAGACCGTCCTCTTGCCCGTTCAGCCGACGGAATAGCCGCCGTCGACGGCAATGGTGGTGGCGGTGATGAAGCCGGCGGCGGGAGACGCCAGGAACAGCACCGTGCCGACAAGATCGTCGACCGTGCCCCATCGCTTCAATGCCGAACGATTGGCGATCCGCTCGGCGTCGGCGGGAACCGACCAGAGCGGCCGAGTCATGGCGGTCTTGTGATAGCCGGGCGCGACCGCGTTGACGCGAATGCCGTCGCGGCCGAAGCGATGCGCCAGGGCGCGCGTGAGCCCCACGATGCCGCTCTTGCTGGCGCAATAGGCGGGCACGCCCTCGTCGGCGAGATAGCTCAGCATCGAGGCGAAGTTGATGATGCTGCCCTTGCTGGCGCGAAGCTGCCGCAGCAGTGCCATGCTGAGGCGCATGGCGGCATGGAGGTTGACGTCCATCACTTCGAGATAGATCGCGTCCTCGTATTCGGCCTCGGGCCGGGCCACCCCGGCAACATTCACCAGCACGTCGAGCTTCGCCAGCGTCTTGGCGAACGCCTCGATCTCGGCCGCATCGCGGACGTCGAGCCTGGCGAAGCGGAGCCTCGGGTGGGCCGCCTTCCCGGCGGCGATCTTCTTCTGCGAGGAGCCGGTGGCGATGACGGCGGCGCCGAGCCGGACAAAGCCTTCGGCAATCGCCAGGCCGATCCCGCTGGTGGCGCCGGAGACCAGCATCGTCTTGCCGGCAAACAAATCAGGCCGGAAACTGCCAACGATCTCGTCCATTTCAGACCAGCTCCCTGAGAACCGGGTTTGCCACTCTTTGCCGATCGAATTCGCCCACTGCATTGCACAGGTATTCGCGCCGATTGGCAAACCCACGGGCAGCGTCCGGCCGCCGTCCGGTCCGCTCTGCCGCCACAAGCGGTCGTTCGTTTCGTCCGCCGAGCCGCGTGCCCGCGTCGAACCGACGCTCGACGATGTCGACACAACCATCGTCGACGTGGCACGATCGGGCTCGTCGGGCCAAAGGGCGCTTCCAGCAGGCAGTCGATCTCCCACTCGTCCTTCACGGCGGCACCGGCATTTCGGCCGACTCACTACGCCTAGGCCGAGGAGCGCGTGGGGATTGGGCTCGTCGAGCGCAAGCGCCTTGCGGCGAGCATGATCTCTTGGTTGTCGGACGCGACACGGTGCGCGAAGCCGTGCTGGAGCGCATGCCGGTCCTCGGCTCAACCGGAAGGGCGTGAGCATGGCAACCGTCGGCTGCGCGGGGATTCTAGTCGCAGACAATTT
>CAZSWL010000249.1:0-3508 GCA_964610725.1 uncultured Bauldia sp. | reverse complement strand
GCAAGCTCTACGACCAGGCGCTGGCCCTGGCCCCCGACGATCCGACGGTACTGTCCAACTACGGCATGTCCTACGTGCTCACCGGGGAGCTGCCCAAGGCCGAGAAGCTGCTGCGCAAGGCGATGACGGAGCCGGATGCCGACAGCCGGGTGCGGCAAAATCTGGCACTGGTGCTGGGGCTCGAGGGCCGCTTCGCCGAGGCGAAGAAGATCGCCAGCGAAGACCTGTCGCCGCAAGCAGCGGCCGCCAACATCGCCTACCTCAAACAGATGCTGGCCGCGCAGAACAGCTGGCAGCAGTTGCAGTCAGCCTCGACGCCGGCACCGAAGAGCTGATCGCCGGCAATCCGCGGCCGGCGGCGTGACGGCCGGCCAGCGCCCTGCCCGTCTTTGGCCTGCTAGCCGCCGTGGCGGGCGGCGATGATCTGGATCGCCGCCGGCCCCATGATCACGCCGAAGAGAACCGGCAGGAAGAACACGATCATCGGCACGGTCAGCTTGGGCGGCAGGGCGGCGGCCTTCTTTTCGGCGGCGGTCATGCGCTGGTCGCGGTTCTCCTGGGCGAGCACGCGCAGCGACTGGCCGAGCGGGGTGCCGTAACGCTCCGCCTGGATGAGGCTGGTCATCACCGAGCGGACGGTCTCGAGGCCGGTGCGGTTGCCGAGATTCTCGTATGCCTGGCGGCGCTCGGGCAGGTAGGACAGCTCGGCCGTGGTCAGCGTCAGCTCCTCGGCGAGCTCGACCGACTGGCCGCCGATCTCCTCCGACACCTTGCGGAACGCCGCCTCGGCGCTCATGCCCGCTTCGACGCAGATGAGCAGCAGATCGAGCGCGTCCGGCCAGGCCCGCCTGATCGAGGTCTGGCGTTTGGAGATGACGTTGGAGATGTAGAGGTTGGGCGCGTAAAAGCCGACATAGGCCACGGCGAAGCCGATCGCCACCTTGATCATGGTCGGCTGCTTCAGCTCGATCACCCAGAACAGATAGAACAGCGCGAGCGCGAGAAGGATGAGCGGCAGGGTCACGCGCGCGAACAGGAAGGCGACCAGCGGCGCCTGGCCGCGGAAACCGGCCATGCGCAGCCTGGCCGCGGTCTTCTCGTCGGCGAGCAGGTTGCGCAGGTTGAAGCGGTCGACGATGTTGCGCATGTACGCCTTGGGCTCCTGGCGGAGGCTGGCGCGCTTGGCCTCGGCGGCCAGGCGGGCGCGTTCGCGAGCGCGGATCTCCTCCCGCTCGAGCGCCACTGCCTTGATGCGCGAGGCCAGCTTGTCGCGGTCGAACAACGGCTGGGTCACCGTGTAAACGGTGCTGAACACCGCGATCGCCGAAAAGACCGCAAACAGGACCGTGGGGTTGGTCACGCTGTCGTAGAGGAAGGTGATCATCGCCGCGGCCTCTAGAAGTCGAAGTTAATCATCTTGCGCATCACCAGGATGCCGATCGTCATCCACACCGCGGACGCGCCGAGGATGACGTTGCCGAGCTGCTCGGTGAACAACAGCCTGATGTAATTGGGGCTGGTGATATAGACCAGGACCATGACGATCGGCGGCAGCGCGCCGATGATGGCGGCCGACGCCTTGGCCTCCATGCTCATCGCGCTGATCTTGCCCTTCATGCGGCGGCGGTCACGCAGGACGCGCGACAGGTTGCCCAAGGCCTCCGACAGGTTGCCGCCGGCGCGCTGCTGGATGGCGACGACGATGGCGAAGAAGCTGGCCTCGGGCACGGGGACGCGTTCGGGCAGCTTGGCGACCGCATCGGCCAGCGACACACCCATTGCCTGCGTCTCGGCGATGACACGAAACTCGCTGCGCACCGGTTCGGCGGCCTCGTTGGCAATGATCTTGATGCAATCGTTGAGCGGCAGTCCCGCCTTGACGCCACGCACGATCACGTCGGAGGCGTTGGCGAACTCCTCGAGGAAGCGGTTCATGCGGCGCTTGCGCAGGAAGTTGACGACCCAGCGCGGCACGCCGAGAAGGCCGGCAACGCCGCAGGCGGCAGCGGCCCAATAGGGAATGCCGGCGAAAAAGACGACGAGGCTGATGGCGACGCCACAGCCGAGGCTGATGAACAGGAAGGTGCGCCGCGACCAGCTGAGCCCCGCCTGCTCGATGCGCAGCGACAGGGGGGGCGACTTGCTGTGCTTGGCCTTGGCCTTCTGCTTCTCCTCGATCTCCTTGAGGGTGTCCTGGACGGACTTGCGCCGCCGGGCAGCGTCGGTGGTGGTGGTGGTGCGCCCGCGCAGAGCCTCGACCGGGCCGTGGCCCTGGACGATGTCGAGCCGGCGCTCGGTGGCATTCTCGTTCTGGATGCGGCCGTAAAGCAGGGCGTAAGCCAGGCTGCCGGCGCTCAGCGTGGCCAGCCCGACGATGGCGATCAGAAGGGTGAACGAACCAAACATCAGCGCACCTGTTCGGCGAGCTTGACCTCGCCAGCGTTGGCGGCGTCCAGGGCGTTGGCCAGCCGCACTTCCTCGTTGAAGTAGCGAGCGCGGTCCCAGAACTTGGGCCGGCCGATACCGGTGGAATGATGGCGGCCGCTGATGCGTCCACCGCTGTCCTCGCCGATGATCTCGTAAACAAAGATGTCCTGGGTGGTGACGACATCGCCCTCGGTGCCGACCACCTCGGTGACGTGGGTGACGCGACGGGAACCGTCGCGCAGGCGCTCGGTCTGCACGATGACGTCGATCGAGCCGGAAATCATCTCGCGGATGGTCTTCACCGGCAGCTGGAAGCCGCCCATGGTGATCATCGATTCGAGACGCGAGATCGCCTCGCGCGGGCTGTTGGCGTGGAGGGTGCCCATCGAGCCGTCGTGACCGGTGTTCATGGCCTGCAAGAGGTCGAAGGCCTCGGGGCCACGCACCTCGCCGACGATGATGCGCTCGGGACGCATGCGCAGGCAGTTCTTGACCAGGTCGCGCATGGTGATCTCGCCCTCGCCCTCGATGTTGGGCGGCCGCGTCTCGAGCCTGACGACATGCGGCTGCTGGAGCTGCAGCTCGGCGGAGTCCTCGCAGGTGATCACGCGCTCGTCGTGGTCCACATAATGCGTCAGGCAGTTGAGAAGCGTCGTCTTGCCCGAGCCGGTGCCGCCGGAGACCAGCACGTTGCAGCGCGAGCGCGAGATGATCTGCAGGATGGTCGCGCCATCCGGGGTGATGGTGCCGAGCTTGACGAGCTGGTCGAGGGTCAGCTTGTCCTTCTTGAACTTGCGGATGGTGAGCGAGGGGCCGTCGATCGCCAGCGGAGGGGCGATGACGTTGACGCGGCTGCCGTCGGGGAGCCGGGCGTCGCAGATCGGGCTCGATTCATCGACGCGGCGGCCAACCTGGCTGACGATGCGCTGGCAGATGTTCATCAGCTGGGTGTTGTCGCGGAAGCGAACTCTGGTCTTCTGGACCTTGCCCGCCACCTCGATGTAGCGGGTCAGGCAGTTGAGCAGCGTCGTCTTGCCCGAGCCGGTGCCGCCGGAGACCAGCACGTTGCAGCGCGAGCGCG
>CAZSWL010000248.1:0-3107 GCA_964610725.1 uncultured Bauldia sp. | reverse complement strand
CGACGACGCGGGCCAGGCGATGCTGCATGCGGCCTGCCTGACGCTGCCCGGCGAGCAACGCTGCGTGCTGATTCACGCCCCCAGCGGCACCGGCAAAACCACCACCGCGCTCGCCCTGCTGGGCGCCGGCTACGGCCTGTGTTCCGACGATGCCGCGCTGGTCGGCGAGGGCGCCAACGGGCTTGCGGCGTGGGGCTTCCCGTCCGACCCCAAGGTCCATCGCAACACGCTTGCGCTGATGCCGTGGCTCGCGCCGGCGCTGGCGGGCGAGTGGAACGAGGAGGACGAGCAACAGGTGCCGCGCGCCGCGCTGGCCGGTCTGGGGCGCGTCGAAGATGGCAGGCCGCGCCCCGTTGCCGGCCTGTTTCGGCTTGCCCGGCGCGCCGGAGAGCAGACCGAAGTCGTGCCGCTGGGGCGCGCCGACGTTCTCGCCTCGCTGACCGCCGACAACGTCCGCGTCGGCCTCACCGGGGTGCTGCCCCTTCAGCAGCGCCGGTTCGTCATGCTGGCACGGCTCGCCGCCGCCGTGCCTGTGCACGAGGTCCGTGTCGGCGGCGATCTCGCCGGCCTGGGCGAGGCTATCGGGTGCGCACTTGCCGGGGCTCGGCGCCTGTCTCCAGGTTGAGCGTCTCGAAATCGATCGACCGCGGCTCAATCTCGACTTTTTGACGATGGAATCGGCGGCGCAGCCAATCCATCGCGTCGCCGGCACGGCTTGCCCGGGCGATAGTTACGCGGCCATCGCGGCAATCCAGTTCGACGGAGAACGGACGGACGGTCGGGGCAACGCCGGTCGGCGGCCCGAGCCGCTCCAGCAGCCGACCGAGTTTCAAAAGACGGCCGTCGGCTTCAATCAGCAATCCCGGGCGGCGCCGCGTCATGACGGCGGCGGTGGCGAGATGGGCGACCGTCCAAAAGGGCTTGACGGTGAGAGGGCCCGGCGCGTGCTGTGCCCAGCGGAAGTCGCCGCTTGGCTGCGCCTTTGCCTTTATTCGTCCCGCGCAGAAAAGGGGAATGATCGTCACGGCCATGTCCGAGATCGCGCGTGCGCATGCCGCCCTGACGTGGGCCGGCGATCGCCAGTCGGAAGCTTGGAATGCGACCGAAGCAATGATGTCGCCCCGGTCGTAGCGGTCGCTCATCACGTGAAGGGTCATCCCGCCGCGTGTCTGCCACGTGCCATCCGCAATCATGCACAGCATCGGTTGCGGTCCGCGATAGTACGGCAACAGTGCCGGATGGAAATTGACGCCGCCATTTGGAAAGAGGGCAAGGAATTCGGGCGGCACCAGGCTGAGGAAGCCGAACGAGACGAGGACGGTGGGTGCCAGCGGTTTGATCCACGCCGCAAGCGCCTCCCAGTCGACGGGTCGGGCGACAATTCTGACGGGGGCGCCGGCGGAGGCCGCCGCCAGTCGGCGAAGGTGCGAGCGCAGGTGCCTCCTTGGCGGCATCACGATCGCTTCCACACGATATCCGGCGGTGCGCCATGCACGGACCAAATCGACGGCGAAGCGGCTGCCGTCGACAAAGAAGGCGGCACTCACGGGCGACCCCGCCGGAGAAGACGTGGCCAAGACGGATTCGTTCATGGACGGGCCGGCCCGAATTGCTGAAGCGTGCGAAAGCCGTGGCGGCGCCACCAGGAGACGGCCCGATCGTCTGCGTATCCAGCGACAATCGCGTCCGGGCTGATCAGGCGACGGCCGAGCCGGATCGCCCAATCCTCGCCAAATCGCGATGCCAGCCGCACCGCCCGCGGCTCGTCGAACAGGCGACCGACGAGGTGGAGCGTCACGGCTGCCTCGAGCCTCGCTCCGATGGCACCGCTCGCTGTCACAAATTGCTCCTCGTCCTCGGCCGCGAGGCCGCGCGCCGCCTGAAGAACGTCGACGAGCAGGCTCAGCCGGTGGAACTTGTGGCCGCCGGCGGCGTGGACAATCGCCGTCATGAGGAGAGCGGCGGGGCTGTTGGCGACTCCGGCCTCGACTTGCCTCAGCTCGTCGAAGCCAAATGACACACGGCGACGGAGCATCCGGTCATGAACGAGATCGCCGTGCAGCTCGACCATGATCGACTGATTGGCGTCCATGAGCCATTTGTATTCGCGATCGCGACGGGAATTGTCCCATGGCTTTTGCGGCCGGGTGAAGCCCAGCGTCCCCATCAGACTGTTCGCCGCCTCGAGTGACCGGGGCCGGACAAGGAAGTCGATATCGGTGAACGGCCGGTCGCTCTGATTGGAATAGAGCAGTTCGGCGAAGACGGGGCCTTTGACGACAACCGCATCGATTCCTGCTTTGGCGAAGCGCTCGCAGATGATCCCGCGCTGGCGGGCGAGCAGCATGGACCGGCCCACCGCGCCTACGAGGCGCGCGCGATATCGTTCGAGCGGGGAGACCGCGTTGGTGGCCAGCGCCTCCGCCGCCGTGTCGCGGGCGGAGCATTTGCGCACGACGATCGCCATCACGCCGTGCTGCTCGGCCGCGGCCAGGATTTGGGCGAGGCGCGGGGCCTCTGCCGCCGGATCGGCCGGCGGTGCCTCGGGATCGGCCAGGCGGACAAGCAATTTGACTTCGCCGGGGCTCAGTCCGGCCGCGGCCGGGGCGGTCGCCGACGATTCAGCAGGGTCGGTGGGGCCTGCCACATTGGTGCTCCGCCGTCGTGTTGCAGAAATGCCGGATGGCGATTGAGAACACAACGAACGCTGCTCCGGCACCTCCGCAGCGTATTGCGCCGATGCCCGCATGCGCTAGAGTGCTTCCGCTTCCTGCTTCGCTCAATCCGGCAAAGGTGGCAAATGGCTCAATCGAACGAAGTGCGCAGGACCTATCAGCAGCCGATCCTCAAGAAAGGGCCGAAACTGGCCGATGTCGCGGCTGTAACCGGTTCAGGGCCGGCCGCCCCATGTTGGGTGGCGCGCGCAGCGTTCGGTCGCGACGACATCCGCTGGCGGGTGTTCCGCGCCTGGCTGCTGGATGACGCACCGATCTGGTTCCGCAAGGCCTACATCCGGTACGGGGCAGCGGTCGGTGCGTGGCTGGAAGGCCGCGAATCGGCCAGGGCAGTGGTGCGCTCGGCGATGATGGTGGCGGTGCGCCGCAAGC
>CAZSWL010000247.1:0-3805 GCA_964610725.1 uncultured Bauldia sp. | reverse complement strand
GGGCACGCTGAAGTCGTTCCTGAAGAGCCAGATAACCAGCCGGCTGATTCCCCCGACCCATTCGCAAGCGATGCAGGATATCCTCGATGCCATCCGCAGCGGCATCAAAGAGCAGGCCGAGAGCGGGCCATTCAACCGCTGTCAGACCGCCGCGATGGCGCAATCCTATACGGCACTCGCGGCGCGTCCCCGCGTCGTCGTCGCGTTCGCCAATGTCTGGCTGGAGTCGCTTCAGTCGGCGGCGGGAGGTGAAGGGGCCGTGACGGGAATCGCGAGCAAGGTTGTCGGCGCGATCCGCAGCCAGTTGGAGGGTGCTCTCGACGACTACCTGAAAGACTACACCCTGGAAGAGTTCACCTACGCCGGCGGCAGCCCGTGCATGGTGCAGGTCCGCGTGGTGTGGCTGAAGAACGCCGGCAGGTTCTACTTCCTGGTGCTGGGCAGTTGCCCCTGCGCCGTCGTCTCCGACGGCAAGGGCGGGAAAATCCAGCTTGCCCAGTGGAGCATTGTCGGCAGCGGCAGGGCCGCCTGGGTCGGCGAAGCCCAAGAGCGTGCGCAGAGTCATACATCGTCGCCGATGAGCAGCTTGCGCGGGCCAGCCGTCGTCACCTCGCTGCACGTCAAGGCGCGTTGCTGCAGTCAGGGCACTCCGCAAACGCTCAGCGATCCAGGACAAGATCCCTTCCAGCTCTCGGTCAACACGCCGTCGTCGCGACCGAGCAAGCCGAAGGTTCCGGAGGCTGAGCCTCCGACGGAGCTGCCGCGGCCGGAACGGCTCGCCCAGATTCCGAACATGAACGTCGACGAGCTGTCACAGCTCATCAGCGAGCTTCATTACTGGCTGGACAGCGGAGCGGACATCCCACCAATCTATCGGCCTCGCCTGGAGAATGCGCTGAAGGAAGCCGAAAAGCGCCTCAACGAGATACAGAAGTCGTCGTTTCCCGGGACCGGACCGCAATACGGCTACGCTGGGGCTCCCGCGGCCCCTGCCGGCTTCGCCGCGAGCCCGTGCCGGTTCGGCTCGCCCAACAGCTTCCAGAATGTCTGCTTCAAGCTCAGCGGCGGCATTACGTGGTCGCAGGTCGGGCTCGGTTCGGACTTCGGTACCGGCACGGCCGTCAACAGCAGCGAGCACTTCGTCGTCGAGACGCCGAACACGGTCGAGCGAACCGGATTAGAGATCGAAGGCAAGATCGGCATGCCGGGTGTGCCAGGTGTGTATTTGCCCGGCAGCTACGGCTACATCGCCGCCGATTTCGCCTATGCCAGCGGGTCGGCGTCGAGCAGCGGCAGCGCGACTATCGGCGAGGACGGCATAACCAAACTGGGCCAAACCTTCCTTTACATGGACGGAGGCCTCGGCCCCGGCATCGACGCCATGACCGCCGGATATTCAATCGACGGGTGGGCTGAGGTCGCCAACACGTGGACGGCCGGCAGCCTCGGCTACGTGGAGGCGTTCCGGCCGAACGGTCGGAGCGGGCCAAGGATTTCGGTGGGCGCCTGGCTTGCGGCGGAAGGCTTCACGCAGGACTATTCCGCGTCCTCGGATTTCTATGACCTCAACGATAACCCGATCTCCACGCAGGACACCTCTGCCCATGTGACGGACCACTATTTCGGCGTGAAGTTCACCGGAAGCGTCTCCTTCCCGGTCGCCCCGACCGTCTCGATCGGTGTCAACGGCTACATCACGCCATACTACCACTGCTACGATGCCAACGTGTCCCAGTTCACCAGCTACGGGTCAGTCTCGCAGGACCTCGAAACCTCCGGGCACGATTTCACGCTTGCTGGCGGCATAGGCGCCAACGTCAACTGGAAATTTACCCCGAGCACGACACTGACACTTTCCTACGAGCATTCGTGGCTGGGGGACGTCACGTCAGTCCACATCCCGCCCAACCCCGACGAGCAACCGGCGACCTTCGGTAGCGACACCGCGTGGCGGGATTTCATCGAGGCGGGGATGCGCGTCACCTTCTGAACCTTACGGCCACTTCACCAGCGGCGGCATCGACGACAGGATCGAATCGACGTTGCCGCCGGTCTTGAGGCCGAACACGGTGCCGCGGTCGTACAGCAGATTGAACTCGACGTAGCGGCCGCGGCGGACGAGTTGCTCGTCGCGTTCGGCCTCGCTCCACTTCCTTGTGAAGTTGCGCCGTACAAGCCTCGGATAGATATCGAGAAAGGCGAGCCCGACGTCGCGGGTGAAGGCGAAGTCGGCCTGCCAATCGCCGGAGTTCAGCCAGTCATAGAAGATGCCGCCGATGCCGCGCGGCTCGCCCCGGTGCTTGAGGAAGAAATAGTCGTCGCACCATTTCCTGTAGCGCTCGTAGTCGGCGACCGCGTGGGCGTCGCAGGCAGCCTTCATCGCCGCGTGGAAGTCGATCGAATCGGGGTCGTCCTGGCTGCGGTGGGCGGCGAGCACCGGCGTCAGGTCGGCGCCGCCGCCGAACCACCGGCGCGCGGTCGCCACCATGCGGGTGTTCATGTGCACCGCCGGCACGTGCGGGTTCCACAGGTGGGCGATCAGCGAGATGCCGCTCGCCCAGAAGCGGGGGTCCTCCTCGGCGCCGGGAATCTCCTTGCGGAACTCCGGCGCGAACTCGCCGTGGACGGTGGAGATGTGGACGCCGACCTTCTCGAAGACGCGGCCGTGCATCGTCGCCATCTCGCCGCCGCCGCCGTCGGCACCGGTATGGTCGGTGCGCGTCCACGGCGTGCGCGCGAAGCGTCCGGGCGGCCGCCCGGCCCCCCCGGCGTCGGCGGGCAGGTCGTCCTCGATCGCCTCGAAGGCGGCGGTGATCCGGTCGCGGAGCTCCGCAAACCAGGCGGCGGCACGGGCCTTTTTGTCTTGCGTGGGAGCGGACATGGCGGCGAGGGCGCTTGGGTTTGAGCGACCGCAATGCCCCGCCGGCGTAGGTTTGGCAAGGGCGGCAAGGGGAGCCGGGAGCCGCCGGGCCGCTTTGGCCACTTGCCGCCGCGGCGGTTCGGGGACATGTGTTCTGTCTAACGTTTTCCCCGATGCCCCAGCGGCATCGGCTGCCGCGGGTGCTGACGGGTTCGATGGCCTGGTACGAAAAGCTGATCGATCCGCTGCCGGACGATCCGGTGGTGCGGCCGCCCGACAACGTGTGGGCGTTCTACCTCTATTACGTCCGGCCGGTGAAGGGGCTGATCCTCATCGTGCTGGTGCTGTCGCTGATCGGCTCGCTGATCGAGATGGGCCTGTTCGTGTTCATGAGCTGGCTGGTCGACTGGGTAGGCCAGACGCCGCCGGGCGAATTCTTCGCCGAACACGGCTGGCAGCTCATCGTGATGGGCGTCATCGTCCTCGTCGTGCGACCGGTGGTGGCCATCCTGTCGCGCAGCTTCAACAACCTGGCGCTGGTACCGGGGCTGACCGCGCGCGTCAGGTGGGCCAACTATCGCTACGTGCTCCGCCAGAGCCTGACCTTCTTCCACAACGACTTTGCCGGCCGCATCGCCCAGAAGGTGCTGCAAACCGGACCGGCGGTGCGCGAGAGCGTGGTGCGCACCATCGACGGCGTGTGGACCTTCGTCGTCTACATCGCCGGCATGGCCTTTCTGTTCGGGCGGCTCGACCTGCTGCTGCTGGTCCCCGTCGCCGTATGGGTCGTCGCCTACGGCATCACCGCCTACAAGATGGTGCCGCCGGTCAGGAAGCGCTCGGCGGCGCAGGCGGAGGCGAACTCGGTGCTGTCCGGCCGCATCGTCGATTCCTACACCAACATCCAGTCGGTCAAGCTGTTCGCCCACGCCGACCGCGAGGACC
>CAZSWL010000246.1:0-4316 GCA_964610725.1 uncultured Bauldia sp. | reverse complement strand
CTTCGACGCTAGCAACACCGGGGCAACGCCACAATGACATTTCGGCAACAGGCGTGCAGGTTGAAAGTTGCACGCCCGTCGCCGGCATTCGACCGGCCAGCCGGAAGGCCCGGCTGCCGCCGCTGCTATTCGTCTTTGGCGGCAGGCATGCGCTGGGGCACGCCATTTGGCTCACCGACCTTGGCGCCGAGCCTCGCGGCGACGGTCTCGTCCTTGAAGTCGATGCCTTGCGCAGACTGCTCGCTAACGGTCCGGAACCCGAGCAGCTTCGTGAAATCGATCCTATCGGTCATCGCCATCATCCCCTTCGACGTCGCCAGACTGCGACGCTAGCGGGTCGCAGCCAGCGCGACAATGGCATTTCGGCAACACTCGTCGACCGAAGCTTGCGCCGGGCGGCGAGCTTTGCAACATGGCGTGAGCGGGCAGCACCAGGGACACATGCGTTTCTTCATCACCGGCACGGCCGGCTTCATCGGCTTCCACCTCGCCCGCCGCCTCCTGGCCGACGGCCATCAGGTCTTCGGCTACGACGCGCTCACGCCCTACTACGACGTCAGGCTGAAGCAGGAACGCTGTGCGATCCTCGAAGGCGCGCCGGACTTCAGCGCGCGCCAGGCCGACCTCGCCGACGCCGCGGCACTCGCCGAGGCCGTCGAGACCGCGGCCCCGGACATCATCGTCCACCTCGCCGCGCAAGCGGGCGTCCGCTACAGCCTCGAGGCGCCGCGCGCCTACCTCGACGCCAACCTCATCGGCACCTTCAACCTGCTCGCGGCGGCGCGCATGGCGAAACCCCGTCACCTGCTCATCGCCTCAAGCTCGTCGGTGTATGGCGCCAACCGGGTGACTCCCTTCGCCGAACGCCACCCGACCGACCATCCGCTCAGCCTCTACGCCGCCTCCAAGCGGGCGACCGAGGCGCTCGCCCACGCCGACGCCCATCTGTGGAAGACGCCGACGACCATGCTGCGCTTCTTCACCGTCTACGGACCATGGGGGCGCCCCGACATGGCGCTGTTCAGGTTCGTCGAGGCGCTACTCGCCGACCGGCCGCTCGAGCTCTACGGCAACGGCGACATGCGGCGCGACTTCACCTACATCGACGACGCGGTCGAGGCGGTGGTGCGCCTGGTCGATGCGGTGCCGGTCGCCGGCCATCCGGCCGGCGACTGCGACAGCCTCTCCCCGGTCGCCCCCTACCGGGTGGTCAACGTCGGCGGCGGCCGCCCGGTGGCGCTGGCCGATTTCGTCGCCGCCATCGAGCGCGCGACCGGCTTATCGGCCCGGCGCACCCTGCTGCCCATGCAGCCGGGGGACGTGCGCGAGACGTGGGCCGACCCGACCCTGCTGCGCGCTCTCACCGCGACGGTGCCGGCGACCGCGATCGCCGACGGGGTCGCCGCCTTCGTCGCCTGGTATCGCGACCACTACCAGCCGGCGCGGATCGCGTGAGGCTCAGCCCGCCCTGGTGCCGAGGCCGCGCGTCTTCAGCGCCTCGGTGATCTCGTCGAGGGCCGCCGGATCGTCGATGGTCGCCGGTATCCGGTAGTCCTCGCCGTCGGCGATCTGGCGCATGGTGCCGCGCAGGATCTTGCCGGAGCGCGTCTTGGGCAGGCGCGGCACGGTGAGCACCGTCTTCAGCGCCGCCACCGGCCCGATCTGCTCGCGCACCAGACCGATCACGTCGCGCTCGATCGCCTCGGGTGCGGCCTCGGCGCCGGCCTTGAGCACGACGAAGCCGACCGGCAGCTGGCCCTTGATGCTGTCGGCGACGCCGATCACCGCGCATTCGGCGACGGCCGGGTGGCTCGCCACCACCTCCTCCATCACCCCGGTCGACAGCCGGTGGCCGGCGACGTTGACGATGTCGTCGGTGCGGCCCATGACGAACAGATAGCCGTCGGGGTCGACGTAGCCGGCGTCGGCGGTCTTGTAGTAGCCGGGGAACTCGGTGAGATAATTCGCGCGGAAGCCCTCGTCGTTCTGCCACAGCGTCGGCGAGGCGCCCGGCGGCAGCGGCAGTCTGACGACGATGTTGCCGAGCTTGCCCGCTGCCAGCGCGCGCCCGGCGTCGTCGAGCACCGCCACGTCGTAGCCCGGCATGACGACCGTCGGCGAGCCGCGCTTGACCGGCAGCAGCTCGAGGCCAAGCGGATTGGCCGCGATCGCCCAGCCGGTCTCGGTCTGCCACCAGTGGTCGATGACCGGCACGCCGAGCATCTCCTCCGCCCAGCGCACCGATTCCGGATCGGCGCGCTCGCCGGCAAGGAACAAGGCGCGCAGCGAGCCGATATCGTGGCGGCGGATCAGCTCGCCGTCGGGGTCCACCTTCTTGATGGCGCGCAGCGCCGTCGGCGCCGTGAACAGCGCGGTGACGCCGTATTCGGCGACCACCCGCCAGAAAGCGCCGCCGTCCGGCGTGCCCACCGGCTTGCCCTCGTAGAGCACCGTCGTGCAGCCGTGGATGAGCGGCGCGTAGACGATGTAGGAATGGCCGACCACCCAGCCGATGTCGGAGGCCGCCCAATAAACCTCGCCCGGCGCGACGCCGTAGATGTTGGTCATCGACCATTCCAGCGCCACCATGTGGCCGCCGTGGTCGCGCACGATGCCCTTGGGCCGGCCGGTGGTTCCTGAGGTGTAGAGGATGTAGAGCGGATCGGTCGCCGCCACCGTCACGCACGGCTCGGCCCGCCCCGCCGCCCGCGCGTTCGCCATCTCCTCGTCGTAGTCGCGGTCGCGACCGGGGCTGAGCTCCGCCCGGTGTTCGCGGCGCTGGACGACGATCATGGTGTCGGGCTTGTGCCGGGCCTCCTCGATCGCCCTGGCCGCCAGCGGCACGTAGGGGACGATGCCGCCGGGCTCGATGCCGCACGAGGCGGTGACCACCAGCTTGGGCGCGGCATCGTCGATGCGGCTCGCCAGCTCGTGCGCGGCGAAGCCGCCGAACCCCACCGAGTGGTTGGCGCCGATGCGGGCCGTGGCCAGGATCGCCACGATCGCCTCGGGGATCATCGGCATGTAGATGATGACGCGGTCGCCCTTGCCGATGCCGTGATCGGCGAGCACGGCCGCGAAGGTGGCAACGTCGTCGAGCAGCTCGCGGTAGCCGATGCGCCGTTTTACTCCGGTGACCGGGCTGTCGTAGATGACCGCCGTCTGATCGCCGCGTCCCTCCGCCACGTGCCGGTCGAGAGCGTTGTGGCAGGTGTTGCACAGTGCGCCGGCGAACCAGCGGCCGTAGACGCCCATGTCGGGGTTGAACGCGGCGTGCCAGGTGCGCTCCCACTCGATCGCCTGGGCCGCCTCGGCCCAGAAGCCGATGGGATCGTCCCGCCAGCGCGCGTAGGTCTGCGCATATCCGTCCATAGCCATCCCCCTCAGCCCGCCGCAGCTGCCGCGAGCTCGGCCTCGCGGCGCATCGCCGGCGGCGGCGCCGCCGGCAGGAACACGTAGAAGGTCGCGCCCTCTCCGGGCGCCGAGTTCAGCCAGATGCGGCCACCGTGATGCTCGATGATGTGCCGCGAGATGGTGAGGCCGAGGCCGCTGCCCGACGGCCGCCCGGTATTGCGGTCGCGCGCCTTGGCGAACTTCTCGAAGATGACCTGCCGGTCCTGCGGCCGCACGCCCTCACCGTTGTCGCTCACCTCGACCCGATAGCCGCCTTGGCTCGGGCGGCCGACGACGCGCACCCGGCCGGCGACAGGGTCGCAGAACTTGGCGGCGTTGGACAGCAGATTGATGAACACCTGCATCAGCCGATCGCGATCGGCGCGCACCGTCGGCGCCTCGGGAGCGATCGACACCGTCAGCGTGCAGTTGCTCTCGCGGAACAGGCCGCCGGTGGCGGCCACCGCGTCCTCCAGCGTCTGCCGCGGATTGACGTCGGCCATGCGCCAGTCCGCCTGACCCTGTTCGAGGCGGGTGAGGTCGAGGATGGTGTCGAGCAGGCGGGTGAGGCGCTGGGTCTCGCTGGAGATGATGGCGAGATAGCGCGCCGCCTGCTGTTCATCGATGCCGTGGCTCTCGCCCAGGATCTCGGAAAAGCTGCGGATCGAGGTGAGCGGCGTGCGCAGCTCGTGGCTGACGGTGGACAGGAAATCGTCCTTCAGCCGATCCAGCTCCTTCAGCTGCGCGTTGGCCCTGGTCAGTTCGCTGGCGGTCGCCTCCAGCTCGCGCGACTTCTGCTCGAGCTGGCGACTGTAGGCGATGGCGTGCCGGCTCTCCTCGAGGATCGCCACCACCTCGTGGAAGGTGAGCGGCTCTCCCTTGGCGATCGAGGCGACCATGCCGCGCGCCGAGGCGGCGCCGAC
>CAZSWL010000245.1:0-6958 GCA_964610725.1 uncultured Bauldia sp. | reverse complement strand
CGGCGAGCATCTCGGGCGAACCGTTGGACAGGATGGCGCGGCGGGCGCCCCTCCCCTTGAGGGTGCCGAGCACCGGCGCCACTTCCGGATAGGCATCGAGGCTGCGGTAGGCCGCCAGCAACGCGGACCTGATCGCGGTGTGCCCGGGCGCGGCCACGGCAAGGGCGTAGTCGAGTGCCTCCTCCGTCAGCGCCCAGAAATCGCGGTAGCGGCCGCTCAGCGCGCGCACCCAGGAGTACTCGAGCTGCTTCGTGCGCCAGATTTCCGACAGCCGCTCGCTCTCTCGCCCGATCGCGTCGGCGTGGCGGCGCACCGCCGCGTGCACGTCGAACAAGGTGCCGTAGGCGTCGAAGACGTAGGTGGTCGGTTGCATCGCTTGCCCCTCCTGTGGCCTGCGGCGACGACGACGGCTAGCGGCCGGGCGGGGGTGCTGCGGCCATCAGCTCGGCGACGGCGGCGGCCGTCGGCGCCGCGGCCGCGCCGCCGGGTCCCGTCGTCGCCAGTGCCCCGCAGGCGGCGGCGAAACGCACCGCTTCGGCGAGGCGGTCGCCGCGGGCGAGCGCCACCGCCAGGCCGCCGTTGAAGCAATCGCCGGCACCGACGCTGTTGAGCGCCTTCACCGGGAACGGCGGCACGAAGCCGTCGCCGTCGTCGCCGCGGAAGAAGACCCCGCGCGCTCCCATCTTGATGATGACGGTCTTCGCTCCGCCCGCGACCAGCCGGCCGGCCGCCGCTGCGGCCTGCGCCGCCGACGTCGGCAGGATGCCGACCAACGCGTCGGTTTCGGTTTCGTTGGGCGTGACGATGTCGGCCGCCGCGAGCGCCTCCTCGCCCAGCCCGCCGGCCGGTGCCGGGGCCGGATCGAGAATGACGAGACCGCCGCGCTCCCGTGTCACCGCGGCGGCGGCGAGCCCCACCGCCAGCGGGATCTCAAGCTGCAGCAGAAGCACGCGCGCCTCTCGCAACGCCTCGGTAGCGCCGGCGATATCGGTCTCGTTGGCCGCCATGTTGGCGCCGCCGACGACCACGATCGCGTTCTCGGCCTGGCCGTCCACGTCGATGACCGCCACCCCGGTCGACGCCCGCCGGTCGGCGGCGAGATGATCGACCTCGACGCCGAGGCCCCTCAGGTGATCGCGCGCGAAGGTACCGAAATCGTCGTTGCCGGTGCGCCCGACGAAGATCGAGCGCATACCCAGCCGGGCGACGGCGGTGGCCTGGTTGGCGCCCTTGCCGCCGAGGGTGATCGAATAGCGGTGGCCGGCGACCGATTCACCCGGACGCGGCAGGTGATCGCAGAACGCGGTTATGTCGACGTTGATGCTGCCGCAAGTGACAACACAAGCCTGGCCGGCCATCGCTTTCCTCCGCCGGCACCCAGGCTCAACCCTGATCGGGCGGGATCACGCCCTTCTTGAAGACGAAGCAGCCGTAGAAGCGCCGCTCGCCGGTCTGGATCACGCAATAGGCCTTTTTCGACAGCTCGTAGAAGGCGAAGCGTTCGATCGAGCCCATCGGCAGGGCGCGCCCCTCCGCCGCATCGATCTCCTTCTGCACCTCCGCCTGCACCGGCGGCACCTCCTTGGGCTTGCCCACCACCTCCATGCGCAGCGCCGCGTGTTCGACGAAGGTATCGAGCGGCATGACCGAAAGGATCGCCCGTACCGCCCGCGCCGCCGTGACGTTATCGATCCTGATCACACGCCCGAGCACCGTCTGGCGGGCGATCGCGTCGGCCGGGAAGTTGGTATCGCAGACGATCAGGTCGTCGCCGTGGCCCATCGCCCGCAACGCGTAGAGGACATCGGCATTGAGGGCGTTGTCGATCAATTTGAGCATGACACCTCCCTTTGGCTGGTGCCTTTGGCACCTTGCCTGATTGATAGACCAGCGCCGGGTGGAAATGGAAGCAAGGTTGCCCGCTCACGTGACGCGGTCGCCCGGACGACGCCAGCCAGCGCACCGGCCGACTGCCGACCAGCGTTGGCAAAAAAAACGGCCGACGCTCTTCCGACAGGTACACGTCGAGCGTAACATCGCGCCCGCCGCGACCTTGCCGGCGGCGGATGCGTCCGACGATGCAGGTGCGCGGCGCGGGGGGTTTGGGCGAGAGGGAGATGCCTCACATGCTTAACAGGTTTCTAATTCTGGCCATCGCCGCAATGGCGATGGCGTTTGCGTCCATCGTGCCCGCCTCGGCGGAAACCCGGACCTTCCACAATCCGATGCAGGGCAGCAACCGCCTCGACTGGTGCTACAACTGGGGCGTTGGCTGCGGCAAGCAGGCGGCGGACGCCTGGTGCAAGGCGCAGGGCTACGCCGACGGCGCTACCTTGTTCTCCGAGGCCCAGAACATCGGCGCACAACATCCGACCCGCCTGATCGGCACCGGCGCGGTCTGCGACCAGGGCTACTGCGACGGTTTCACCGCCATCACCTGCAGCCGGCACCGCCCGACCACGGTACGGTTCCACAATCCGATGCAGGGCGGCAACCGTCTTGACTGGTGCTACAACTGGGGTGTCGGCTGCGGCAAGCAGGCCGCCGATACCTGGTGCAAGGCCAAGGGCTTCGCCGGCGGCGCAGTCAATTTCCAGGAGGCCCAGAACATCGGCGCCCAACATCCGACCCGGCTGATCGGCACCGGTGCGGTCTGCGACCAAGGCTACTGCGACGGCTTCAGCTTCATAGCCTGCCAGCACTAGCTGGCCGGCACGGCGCGCCCGACCGCGGGCGCGCCGTCGCTGTCGACGGTGTCGTCACTCAAAGAAGAGGCACGCCGGGCGTTTTCGTGCGCGTCCGGTAGAGCGACGACGAGGCGGTGAAGAAGATCGTCTTGAGGTCGTCCTCGCCCCAGGTGAAGTTGGCGACCACCTCCGGCACCTCGATCACTCCGAGACACATTGCCTCCGGCGAGAAGACGTGCACCCCGCCCGGTCCGCAGCAGTAGAGATTCCCCTCCCGGTCGATCTTCATCCCGTCGGGCGCGCCCTCGCCGGTGCCTATGACCTTCGCCCACACCGCTCCGCCTGACAGCCGCCCGTCGTCACTCACGTCGAACACGCGCACGTGGCCCCGCTCGGTGTCGTTGACGAACAGCCGCCGCTCATCGCGCGAGAAGCACAGGCCATTCGGCTGGTCGAAGTCGTCGGCAAGCAGCGTCAATGCCGATCCGTCCTCTTCCATCCGGTAGACGCCGCGAAAATCGAGCTCGCAGGCGCGCTCGACGCCGTAGTACGGCATGCGTCCGTAGGTCGGATCAGTGAAATAGATGCGTGTGTCCGATTTGACGACGATGTCGTTGGGGCTGTTGAGCTGCTTGCCTTGGAAGTGCGTCGCCACCACCGCAATCGTGCCGTCGCGGTCGGTGCGGGTGACCCGGCTGGTGGCATGCTCGCACGACAGCATGCGCCCCCGCCGGTCGTAGGTGTTGCCGTTGGTCATGTTCGACGGCTTGCGGAACGTGACCACGCCGCCGGCCGCCGTCCATCGGCGCATATGGTCGCCCGGCATGTCGCTGAAGGTCAGGTGCTTCTCGCGCGGATGCCAGATCGGCCCCTCGGTGAACTCGAAACCGCCCGCCAGCCGCTCAAGCTTGACCTCCGAGCCGACGACGTCGCGAAAGCGCGGGTCGCGGACCTCGGCGCTCACTTCGCCTGCCGCCGCGTTTCCACGCTGATCGGCCCGACGTACCACTCGCGCGCCGGCACCTCCTCGAACACCACCCAGACGTCATCATCGGTGAGGCCGGTGGATTGCGTGATCGCCCTGACCACGTCCCTGGCGATCGCCTGCTTTTTTGCCTGCGGATCGTCGGCAATGACCTCCTTGACCAGACGAATGTTGACGAACGGCATGTTTCCCTCCCATCGCAGGTAGTGACTTTTCCGGTTCGCGACCTCCGCTTCAGCGTTCGGCGGTCTGCCCGCCGGCGGCAACGATCACGCCGATGATGACGAGACCGGTGACCACCAGGCGCACGCCGGCGCTGACGCCGAAGGTATTGAGCATGGTGAGCAGCAGCACCAGGAACAGCGAGGCGCCCCAGATTCCCGGCACGTTGGCCTTGCCGCCCGCGACCGAGGTGCCGCCGATGACGACCACGGCGATCGAGGCCAGCAGGTATTCGTTGCCGATATCGACGTTGGCGCCGCGGAAATAGCCGGCGAGCAGCGCGCCGTTGAGGCCGCCGAGCGTGCCCGACAGCACGTAGGTGATGAAACGGACGCGGCCGACCTTGATGCCGGCGAGCCAGGCGGCGCGCGCGTTCTGACCGATGGCCACCACCGAGCGGCCGTAGATCGTGCGATGCAGCGCGATGCCGGCGGCGATGGCGAACAGTGCCGTCAAGATCGCCAGCAGCGGCACGCCGAAGAACTGCAGGTTGGTGAAGTCGGCGAACCCCGGCGGCGGCTTGATCTGCAGGCCGCGGCCGTAGGAGATGTCGACCGACTGGATGATGAAGCTCGCCGACAATGTGGCGATGATCGGCGGGATGCGCAGCGCCCAGATCAACAGGTAGTTGGCGATGCCGATCGCCGCGCCGCTGGCCAGTGCCGCGACGAGGCCGACCGCCACCATCGAGTCGCTGCCGGCCATCGTCTTCATGGCGACGGCGCTGGCGAGACCGATATTGGCGGGCAGCGACAGGTCGACGTTGCCCGGCCCCAGCGTGATCACGAACATCTGGCCGATGCCGACCACCACCATGAAGACGGCGAGCGACAGCGCCGCCGTGATCATGCCGCCGGCGCCGTAGCCGCGGGTGAAGGTGATCGCCGCCAGCCACACGACGAGGGCGCCGACGAACGACCACAGCCACGGCTTGGCGAGAACGCCTCTGACCGCCGTCATCGCTCAGCCCTCCCTGCGGCTGATCAGCGCCCGCGCGGCGAGCACGATGATGAGGATGGCGCCATTGGCGCCGACCTGCCAGTCGGGCGGGATGTGCATGAAAGTGAGCAGTGGCGAGGCGGCGAGTGCCAGCGTCAGCGCCCCCATCACCGCACCGATCGGCGAGACGCGCCCGCCGACGAATTCGCCGCCGCCGAGGATGACGCCGGCGATCGACAACAGCGTGTAGCCGTTGCCGATATTGGCGTCGGCCGAGGTGGTGATGCCGATCAGCGCAAGTCCGGACAGCACGCCGAAAATGCCCGCCAACGTGAACATCGCGATCTTCGTTTTCAGCAGCGACCAGCCCGCCCTGGCGATCGCGTTGGGATTGCCGCCGGCGCCGCGCAGGATCGCCCCGTAGGAAGTGCGCATCAGCCCGATATGGACAACCACCGCGATCACGATCGCCGCCACGATCGGGAAGGGGACGAACGGTGGTTTGAGGCCCGTCAGACCCAGCAGCCACTCCGGCGCCTTGCCGCCCGGTTTGGGCAGCAGCAGGATCGCCAGCCCCTGCCAGACGAAGCTCATGCCGAGCGTCACCACGATCGAGGGCAGGTTGCGCAGGTAGATGAGCGCGCCGAGCAGCGCGTAGACGCCGATGCAGCCAAGCAGCGCGGCGACACCCAGCAGCGGCGCGTCACGCAGCCATGTCGCAGTCACGCAGCCGACGAAGCCGACGAAGGTGCCGATCGAAAGGTCGAGCTCGTTGACGGTGAGGATGAACATCTGGGCGAGCGTCGCCAGGGCGATCGGGATCGCCAGGTTGAGCATGAGGTGGAAGCCGAAGTAGCTCATCGCCCGCGGGTTCAGATAGGCGATGGCAATCAGGATCAGCGACAACGACAGCGCCGGCAGCGCCGCCCGCACCGCCCGCGGCAGCGTCATCGAGGCGAAAATGGCAGGGCGCCGGCCGGCCTCCGTCGCCGCGCTCATGTCAGGCGACCTCCTGGAACGACGACTGGATCACTTTCTCTTCCGACAGCTCCCCGCGGTGCAGGTTGGCGACGATCTGGCCACTGCGGAAGACGTAGACGTGGTCGCAATTGTCGAGCTCGTCGACCTCGGTGGTGTACCACAGGAACGTGCGACCCTTGGCGGCCTCCTCACGGATGAGGTTGTAGACCTCGAGCTTGGTGCCGATGTCGACGCCGCGCATCGGGTCGTCCATGAGCACGATGACCGCGTCGGAGCCGAGCGCCCGCGCGAACAGCGCCTTTTGCTGGTTGCCGCCCGACAATGACAGGATGGGGTTGTGCACATCCGGCGTGACGATGCCGATCTTCTGTTTCCATGCTTCGGCCAGCTCGTCCTCCCGTTCGGGCGAGATGAGCAGGCCGTTGCGCAGGGCCGCGATCGAGCGGATGCCGATATTCTTGGCGATCGACCACAGCGGAAAGACGCCGTCGGTGACGCGGTCGCCGGCGATCAGCGCCACCGGGGCGGAGACCTCGATCTGCGACGCACGGCGGCCGGCGGCGGCGAAGATATCGAGCAGGAGGTCGGTTTGCCCATGGCCGGCGAGCCCCGCCAGTCCGATGATCTCGCCCTCGTGCGCGATGAGCTCGGTGCCGCCGGTCTGCCGGCGCGGCCGCGCGCGGATGCGCACCGGCTTGGCGGCGCGATCGTCCGAGCGCGCGGCAACCGCGGCGCGGCCGCTGGCCTCGGCGCCGCCCATCGTCGTCACCAGCTTGTCGCGGTCGAAGGCGGCCGCCTTGTCGGCGGCGACCACCTTGCCGTCGCGCATGACCACGATGCGGTCGGAATTGTCGATGATCTCGCCGAGGAGATGGGAAATCAGCACGCAGCTGCCGCCGGCCTCGACTCCTCGGCGCACGAAGGCCAGCAGCTGGCCGGCGTTGTGGACGTCGAGCGAGGAGGTCGGCTCGTCGAGGATGACCAGCCTCAGCGGATCTCTGGTGATGGTGAAAGCGCGCGCCACCTCGACCATCTGCCGGCGGCCGATCGACAGATCGCGCACCACGTCGTAGGGGCTCATGCCGTGGCCCGGGAATATCTCGTCGAGCTTGGCGAGGATCAGCTCGCCTGCCCGCCGCCGCCA
>CAZSWL010000244.1:0-8033 GCA_964610725.1 uncultured Bauldia sp. | reverse complement strand
GCGATGCCGGACGAGCCGTTGGCGAGCAGGTTGGGAAACGCCCCCGCCAGCACCACCGGCTCGCGACCGGTGTCGTCGTAGGTGGGGCGAAAGTCGACCGCGTTCTCGTCGATGCCATCGAGCAGGAGACGCGCCACCTCGGTCAGACGCGATTCGGTGTAGCGCATGGCGGCCGGGTTATCGCCATCGATGTTGCCGAAATTGCCCTGGCCCTCGATCAACGGATAGCGGACGGCAAAATCCTGAGCGAGACGGACGAGCGCGTCGTAGATCGCCTGATCACCGTGAGGGTGGAAATTGCCCATGACGTCGCCCACGATCTTGGCCGATTTCTTGAAAGCGCTGCCAGGATCGAGGCGAAGCTGGCGCATCCCGTAAAGGATGCGGCGATGGACCGGCTTGAGCCCGTCGCGCACGTCGGGCAGCGCCCGGTTCATGATGGTCGACAGCGCGTAGGCGAGATAGCGCTCTTCGAGCGCCCGGCGGAGATCGACCGGCTCGATCTCGCCGCCCGGTGGAATCAGATGTTTGGCCATGATCGCGGCTTAGGCTGAAACCTCTTGCGATTCAAGCTCTTGTGGCGATGAAACGAGCGCGATGAAGCGCGCCCGTGCCGCCGGCGGAGCAATCCCGCGCGGCTGGAAGACGTGACGGTCGAGGAAATAGCCGGTGAGACGGAAGGCGGCGGCAACATCGTCACACGAAGGCGGCGGCGTCGACGGCGGTGCGGTCAAGAAGGCGGGCAGCGGCAGCAACCTGTCGCGCCAGCCTTCGCCAGCCGAGCGACTGACCGCCCGCCCGCTCTTCGGCGAGACGTAGGCAAGATCGTCGTTCGCACCGGTTGCCGCGCAACTGTCGAGATCGAGGCCGAAGCCGAGGTCTTCCAGAAGCTTTAATTCGAAGCGGACGATCAGCGATCCTGCGGTGAGCGGATCATCAAGCAGGTCGACGATCGCCACCACGCCCTCGTAGAGCTGCGGATGGGGATCGCGCTCGGGCAGAAGACGCAACAGGCCGGCGAGCAGCTGAATGCCGTAGAGACCGCTGGCGCTATCGATCAGCCATGCCGCCCGCTGCACGGTCGGCTCCACCGTGTAGTGACCGAGGTGGTCGTGAAGCCGTGCCCGCCAGGTGACCGTAACCGAATTCCCCGGCTGCAGGACCGGCTGCCAGCGGCGCGAGCGCCCGCCGCGCACCAAGCCGAGATGGCGACCATGGGCGCGCGTCATCAGCTCGACGATCAGACTGGTCTCGCCGTGCCGGCGGGTGCCGATGATGATGCCTTCGTCGCTCCACTGCATGGCGGGAATCTATCGCGGAACCGTCACCTGCCCTACCCCTTCGGATACTCGATTCCCATCGCCCGGTAGCGCTCGGGATCATCGGCCCATTTCTCGCGCACCTTGACGAACAAGAAGAGATGCACCGGCTTCTCGGTCACCTCGGCGATCTCGCCGCGGGCCGCCATGGAGATCGCCTTGATGGCGGCCCCACCCTTGCCGATGACGATCTTCTTCTGGCTGTGGCGGGCGACATAGATCGTCTGCTCGACGCGCACCGAGCCGTCGTTCTGCACCTTCCACAGGTCGGTTTCGACAGTCGCCTGATAAGGCAGCTCCTGATGCAACCGCTCGAACAACTTCTCCCGCGTTATCTCGGCCGCGAGATTTCTCACGGGCACATCCGAGACCTCGTCCTCGGGGTAGAGCCACGGGCCGGCCGGCACCGCCTCGGCAAGATAGGCGAGCAGATCGTCGAGCCCGTCGCCGGTCTTGGCCGAGATCATGAAAGTTCGGGCAAAGTCGGCGGCGCCATTGGCTTCGTCGGCAAGGCCGAGCAGCGTAGTCCGTTTGACCAGGTCGATCTTGTTGAGCAGCAAGACCTTCGGCAAGTGGATTCGGGCGAGACCTGCCAACAGCGTTTGCACCTCGTCGACAAGACCCGTCGCCGCGTCGACGAGCGCCGCAACCAGATCGGCCTCGCGCGCACCGCCCCACGCGGTCTCGACCATCCCCCGGTCGAGACGCCGTTTCGGCGTAAAGATGCCGGGGGTATCGACCAGTACGACCTGGGCGATGCCGACCATGGCGATGCCACGCACGATCGAGCGTGTCGTTTGCACCTTGTGGCTGACGATGGAGACCTTGGTGCCGACCAGCCGGTTGATCAGCGTCGACTTACCGGCGTTGGGTGCCCCGATCATCGCCACAAAACCGCAACGGGTCGGCGCGACCACCTCGCTCACCCGGCCTCCTGCCACACCCCTTCACGGACGAGCACGGCGGCGGCCGCGGCCTGCTCGGCCTCACGCCGGGCACCGCCTGCGCCCCGCCCCGGCGCTACGTTGTCGATGTGCACCTCGACCTCGAAGCGCGGCTCGTGATCTGGGCCGGTCTTGTCGACAATCGTGTAGGAGGGAATGCCGAAGCCCTTGCTCTGTGACCATTCCTGCAACGCCGTCTTGGCGTCCCGCGTGGGGGTGCGCCGACTCAGCATGCGGTCTCGCCAGTTGTCACGCACGAAGCGTGCCGCTGACCCAAGGCCACCGTCGAGATAGATGGCGCCGATCACCGCCTCGCACACATCGCCGAGGATGGTCGACTTCTCGCGTCCCCCTGACTGAACCTCGCCACCGCCGAGCAGGATGGCCGAGCCGAGGTCCAGGGCAACGGCCGTGTCGGCACAGGCCTGGTTGCGGACCAGGTGACTGAAGCGGGCGGCAATGTCGCCCTCGCTGGCATCCGGAAAGGCCTCCATGAGCATCTCGGCGACCACCAGGCCAAGCACACGATCGCCGAGGAATTCCAAGCGCTCGTAGGTGTTCATCGGCAGTCCCCGGCCGCCGGCGACAGCGCTGGCATGGGTCAGAGCCCGCTTCAGTAATTCAGGGGCGTTGAACCGGTACCCCAGCCGCCGCTCAAGCCCGGCGAGCGCGACGTCACCGGCCGCCTTCATAGAAGCTTGAACAGCCGGTTCCAGCGCACGATCCACGGCCACTTCCACACCGCCAGCGCACTCTGGCCCTGGTCGACCGAGAAGAAGATGATCTCGGCCTTGCCAACCAGGTTCTCGAAGGGAACATAGCCCACGCCGCCGGCGGTCGGCGGCACGCGGCTGTCGGTGGAATTATCGCGGTTGTCGCCCATCATGAAGTAGTGGCCGGGAGGCACCTCGAATACCTCGGTATTGTCCTCAAGCCCGTTGGGCGTGAGGTCGAGAGTATCGTAGCTCACCCCGTCGGGCAGGGTCTCGCGGTAGCGCGGCACCTTCGTCGTATTGCCGAACGCATCCGTCGAGACGAAGTCGGAGATCCGTTCGCGCTTGACCGCCGTTCCGTTGATGTACAGCACGCCGTTGATCATCTGGATGCGATCGCCGGGCAGCCCGATCACACGCTTGATGTAATCGGTCGTGTCGTCGCGCGGCAGCTTGAAGACGACAACGTCGCCGCGCTTGGGCGGCGCTGACCAGATACGGCCATCGAACAGATGCAGCCCGAAAGGAAGCGAAAAACGCGAGTAGCCGTAGGCGAATTTCGACACGAACAGGTAGTCGCCAATGAGCAGGGTGTCTTCCATCGACCCCGACGGAATGTTGAACGGCTGGTAGAGGAACGTGCGCACGACGAGCGCCAGGATCAAAGCCTGCACGATGACCTTGACGGCTTCGCCGAGGCCGCTCTTCGCCTGCTTCTCCGTTGCCACGCTCATGCTCTCTGCCCGACATTGCGATGCTGGCTCGTAATAACGGCTCGCCGCCAACGGCGCAACGCCGCTGCGGTTGACCGCCGGCCCCGCTTACGGCCCGGCCGACGGCACCGCCTCAATGATGACCAGCGCCTGGGCGAAGGGGAAATCGTCGGTGATGGTGACGTGAATCGCCGGTCGGTGGCCGGGCGGCGTCAGTTTCGCCAGCCTTGCCGCCGCTCCCCCGGTCAACGCCATGGTCGGCTTGCCGGAGGGGAGATTGACCACCCCCATGTCGCGCCAGAAAATGCCGTCCCGGATGCCGGTGCCGAGCGCTTTCGAGCAGGCCTCCTTGGCGGCAAAGCGCTTGGCATAGGATGCCGCGCGCAGCCGTCGACCGTCGGATTTGCGCATCTCGATGTCGGTGAACACCCGCAGGGTGAAGCGTTCGCCGTGGCGCTCCAGCACCTTCTCGACACGGCGTATGTCGACCGTGTCGTTGCCTATGCCAATGATCATGCCAGCAGCGCCTCGGCCCGCGCGATGTCCATCAGCCGACGCATGGTGCGCACGCTCTCGGCCAGCCCCACGAAGATCGCCTCGCCGACCAGGAAATGGCCGATGTTGAGTTCGCTCACCTCGCCTATCGCCGCAATCGGCTTGACCGTGTCGTAGGAGAGGCCGTGGCCGGCATGAATCTCGAGGCCGAGGCTCTTGCCGTAACGGGCCGCCTCGACCAGCCGGGCATGCTCGCGGACGAAAGCCTCACGGCCGGAGTGCCATGCTTCGCAATAGGTGCCGGTGTGGAGCTCGACCACCGGCGCGCCGAGCGTTCGTGCCGCGTCGAGCTGACGTCGTTCCGCTTCGATGAACAGGGACACCCGGATGCCGGCGGCGGTGAGCGCCGCGACGATCGGTCTCAGACGGTCTGCTTGCCCGGCGGCATCGATGCCGCCTTCGGTGGTGCGTTCCTCGCGACACTCAGGCACGATGCAGGCGGCGTGCGGACGATGCCGCAGCGCAACCACCAACATTTCCTCCGTCGCCGCCATTTCCAGGTTGAGCGGCAGGGCGATCGTCTGACCCAGACGCTCGATGTCGCGGTCACCGATGTGGCGCCGGTCCTCACGCAGGTGCGCAGTGATGCCATCGGCGCCGGCCGCCGCGGCGATGGTAGCAGCGCGCAACGGATCAGGATGATCGCCGCCACGGGCGTTGCGGATGGTGGCCACGTGATCGATGTTGACGCCGAGACGGAGATGATGCGCCGTATTCATGTCTGCTCACTCTGCTTCGGCTGGTGTCGACCGGTTCCTGCCGGAATTCTCGCGCCGGCGCTCGGCCAGCCGCTCGCGCCGCAGCTCCTGGAACCCCCGCACCGAGTAGAACACCACCGCGTAAACCGCCGCCGCTACGGTCAGCCCGAGCGGGACGGCACCGACCACCATCGGCCGGACGATGGGAAGGATCGCCTGGATCGATCTGCCGGCGAGATGGTGCGGCAGCTCGGTCGGCTGGACGACATGGGCACTGGCGCCAAGAATGGCGTTGCCGAGCGCGTAGGTCGAAGCCCAGATGAACGGGAAGGTCAAAGGGTTGCCGAATGCGGTGCCCAACGCCGCCGCCAGCATGTTGCCTCCGATCAGGAAGGCAATGAGAAAGCCAATCAGGAAGTGAAGGCCGACGAATGGCGTGAACGAAGCGAACGCGCCGGCCGCCACGCCTGCCGCGATCGCGTGCGGCGAGGCTGACAGGCGCAACACTCGTTTGGCGAAGTAGCGCACAGAGCGCGACCATGATCGTCGCGGCCACGCTGCCACCCGCAAGCGCGCAAAAAGATTAAGAGGCACGCGGCGACGGAAGAGCATGGCGTTGGCTCAGGCCAGGCCGCGACTGCCCGGCTTCACCGCCGGGATGCGGGCCATTTCAGCGGGGACGGCATCAGCCGGGTAGGCCGGCACCTTGTAGCGCGCAAGCGTGATCAGCGGCACCCCGACGTCGCTCTCGCCGCCGGAGCGGTCGATCAGGCAAGCTGCGGCGACTACATCGGCGCCGAGGCGAACAACCGCATCGATGGTCTCGCGGATCGACTGACCGGTGGTGACAACGTCCTCGACCACCAACACCCGGGCGTGCGGCTTGATGTCGAAGCGGCGCAGACGCAATTCGCCTTCCTCGCGCTCCAGCCAGACCGCCGGCACGCCGAGCTGCCGCGCCGTCTCATAGCCCGGAACGATGCCACCGACGGCCGGCGACGCGATCAGGTCGATCGGGCCGGTCTCCGCCCGGCGAATGCGCGCGGCAAGCGCCTGGCAGATCTTCTCGGTCAGCGGCGGGTACATGAATACCCGCGCCTTCTGGATGAACACCGGGCTGCGCAGGCCGGAACTCAAGATGAAGTGACCCTCGAGGATTGCCCCCGCTTGGCGGAACACGTCGATGACTTCCGCCTCGGTCATGGCCCCGCTCATGCGCCGACCCGCCATACGCTGCCCACTACCGAACGGGCGCGCAGCTGGGTGATCAGACGGTTGAGGTGCCTCACGTTGGCGACCTCGACGTCGATCACGATCACCGAGAAGTCGGGCGCCGACCGGGTGATGGCGATGTTCGAGATGTTGCCGTGGTTGTCGGCGATCACTTGGGCGACCTGGACCAGAGTTCCCGGCTCATTGAGCGCAGTCACCTCGATACGCGTCGAAAAACGCTGCGGCTGACCTTCATCGACGTCCCAGCGGACGTCGAGCCAGCGTTCCGGTTCGTCGTCAAACGCCTTCAACGCCGGCGACTGGATCGGATAGATGGTGATGCCCTCGCCCGGCGTCATGATGCCGACGATGCGCTCGCCGGGCAACGCTCCTCCCTCGGCAAAGCGCACCGCCATCTCGCCGTCGATGCCGCGAATGGGAATCGCCTGCGTCGGCTCGAGGTGTGCCGCACGGCGTGACAACCCCGGGATCCTGAACTTCATGCCGGCCGCCCGCTTCAGTCCGAACCAGCCTTCCTCACCGGCCGGCCTGACACGCGACGGACGCTCGTCCCGGTGATCCGGATAGACCGCCCTGACCACGTTGACCGCCGGGATTTCCCCCCGGCCGACCGCAGCGAGCGCGTCCTCGACATTGTTCTGTGCGAGCTTCGGCACGGCGGCGCCCACCAGTTCTTCCGAGAACGGTCGCCCCGCCCGGGCAAAGGCCCGCTGCAGGATGTGGCGGCCGAGACCGGCGAATTGCTTGCGTACCGCCGTCCGCGTCGCCCGCCGGATCGCCGAGCGCGCCTTGCCGGTGACCACCATCGACTCCCACGCCGCCGCCGGTACCTGCGCCTGCGAGCAGACGACCTCAACCTCGTCGCCATTCTGCAGTTCGGTCATCAACGGCATCGGGCGGCCGTTGATCTTGGCGCCGACACAGGTGTCGCCGATATCGGTGTGCACGGCGTAGGCAAAATCGATCGGCGTCGCGCCGCGCGGCAACGCGATCAGGCGGCCCTTGGGCGTGAAGCAGAACACCTGGTCCTGGAACAGCTCCAGCTTGGTATGCTCAAGGAATTCCTCCGGAGTGTCGCCTTCCGCGAGCATCTCGATGGTGCGCCGGAGCCATTCATAGGCGCGGATCTCCTCGGTCGTATGGGGCACTGCTGCCGCACCGTTGCCGCGGGCGGTGCCGTTGCCGCGGCCGTTCGCCTTTCGCCGGCCCTCCGCCACCACCCCATCCTTGTAGAGGACATGGGCAGCGATGCCGAACTCGGCTATGCGGTGCATTTCGGCCGTCCGAATCTGGAGCTCGACCCGCTGGCTGCCGGGCCCTACCACGGTGGTGTGCAGCGAGCGATAATCATTCTGCTTGGGGGTCGATATGTAGTCCTTGAAGCGCCCCGGCACTGATGGCCAGGTGGTGTGAACGACGCCCACCGCAGCGTAGCACGCCGCCACATCGCCGACGATCACCCGGAAGCCGAGGATGTCGGACAGCTGCTCGAAGCTCACCGCCTTGCGCTCCATCTTGCCGAAGATCGAGTAAGGTCGCTTCTCACGGCCCTTGACCTCGGCGTCGATACCGGCAGCGCGCAGTCGTTCGGTCAACGCGCGCTCGATGCTTTCAATCAGACGCCGGTTGCGCGTGCGCAACTCCGCAAGCCGCCGCGCGATCGTCGCGTACGCTTCCGCATTGACCGTGGCGAAAGCCAGCTCCTCGAGCTCCTCGCGCATATCGTGCATGCCCATGCGGCCGGCGAGCGGTGCATATATTTCCAGTGTCTCCTCGGCGATGCGTCCGCGGGCCTCCTCCGGCATGTGCTGCAGTGTGCGCATGTTGTGCAAACGGTCAGCGAGCTTGACCAGCAGCA
>CAZSWL010000243.1:0-6424 GCA_964610725.1 uncultured Bauldia sp. | reverse complement strand
GGCTGCTTCATCCAGAGGCGCCAACGCCGAGCTGATCGATTGAGCCCGCGTGGCATACCTGTTCCATGCGGCCCGCCATTCGCAGGTGCGCAGCCCGCCGCAAGTGGTTCGCTTCCGCCGTCGCAATGTTGATCAGCGAGGCGCCAGCATAAGGTAGGGCGGCAGTTCGGGAGGCGTAGCGAAGCGCAGCCGTTCGAGAAGCGCGACGTTCGGCTCCATCGAGCGGCGCAGATGCTCTTTGAGAGCACGCGCCGCGGCTCTGCGTCGGCCGGCGATGAGATGGCCGATGATGGCGCGATGCTCGCGGAGCATGATCATAATTTCGCTCGGCTCCTGGAAGTTGTCGAAGGTTGAGTGTGTCACGATGATCGGCAGCTGGCTGCGCCGAATGGTCTCACGGAGTTGGGCGTTGTCACATTTGAGCACGATGCCGACATGGAGGTCATGCTCCAGGCGCTCGAGGTGGGAGGGCCCGCATCGACCGCGCTGCGCCCGTTCAATCCGGGCCAGCTTCGACTTGAGTTCAGCTGCCGTCAGTTTTGGATGTGCTTGGCCGAGCGCAATTGGCTCCAGCAACCAGCGCATCTCGTAGTGCTCGCGGAGCACGTCTTTAGTCAGCGGGCCGGCATACCATCGCTGGTTGATGTCCTGCATGGCGAGGCCAGTTCGCTCGAGGCGCGTCAATACCTCGTGCGCCACCGTGCGGCTGACGCCATAGAACTCTGCGAGTGCGCTCTCGTTGATCTGAAAACGACCGTAAGAGAGGCAGGCGGCAACGGTGTGCTCGACATCGGGGTAGATGCGCTCTCGTCGATTGCGCATCTTGAGATCGTTGGCCAGCGCATCGGGGACCCGCAGGCCAGCCGTGGCGAGATCCAACCGAACGGGCTCGCTTGCGATGGCGCCTCCCGCGAGATAGCCGCGTCCTCGATGTTCGCGAACAAGCCCCTCTCCGAGCAGGCGCTTCAACGCGGCACCGGCTGGTATGCGGCTCGCTTTGAAGGCTCGTGCAACCTGCGTCTCACTGAGCACCAGACCGTTTGGAAAACTGCCGTCCTCAATGTGCTCGCGCAGCACCCCGTAAATGAGTTGATAGAGCGGTGGTGCCCCCGGATCCGCACTTTGGGCCGATCGCTTCGCCATCGCGTTTCTAGGCGGCCTCGCTGATCACGCGGGTCTCGAGTCGCTGTCCGTCGATGGCATCCCAATCCCAGGAGATGCCGAGGCCGGGCTCGTCGGACGGCACCGCGCGGCCGTTGCCCATGGACATGCCGGTCGTCGTCAGGCTGTCGAGTTGCGGAATGTATTCGATCCAGCGTCCGTTCGGCACGGCGGCTGCCAGTGCCACGTGCAGCTCCATGAGGAAGTGCGGGCACACTGCGACATTGAACGCCTCCGCCAGATGAGCCGTCTTGAGCCACGGCGTGATGCCGCCGATGCGCGCCGCATCCACCTGGATCACGCTGCACGCCCCTCGCTCAAGGTATTCGCGAAAGTGCTGCAGACTGTAGATGGATTCACCGACCGCCACCGGAAGCGTGGTGGCGGCCGACAGGCGAACATGGCCGCCAACATCTTCCGCCGGCATCGGTTCCTCGTACCAGGCGAGGTCCAGCGGCTCATAGAGCCGCGCGCGACGGATCGCTTCGTCGACGGCCGCCCCCTGGTTGCCGTCGACCATGATTTCAAAGTCGTCACCGACCGCCTCGCGCACCGCCGCGAGGCGTGCCACATCCTCCGACGGTCTGCGCCCGACCTTGATTTTGGAGCCTCCGAAGCCGGCCGCCTTAGCCCTCAGCGCATCGTCGACCAACTCGCCAGTGTCAATGTGCAACCACCCGCCCTCGGTGGTGTAGAGCGGCACGGAGCGCTGGGCTCCGCCGGCTTCGACATAGAGCGGCCGGCCGCTACGGCGGCTGCGCATGTCCCAAAGGGCGGTGTCGATCGCCGCCAAGGACAGCGAGGTGATGGCGCCAACCGCGGTCGCGTGGGTGTGGAAGAACAGTGTTTTCCATATCTCCTCAACCCGGTCCGGGTCGCGCCCGATCAATTGGGGCGCCAGGTTGCGCGAGAGCAATTCAACGATCGCGTGTCCCCCGGTTCCGATCGTGTAGGTGTAGCCGGTGCCGATCAGCCCATCGTCGGCGAAAATGCGCACGATCGGCGTCTCCTGGCTGACGAACGCCTGAATCGCGTCCGTGCGCTTCACCTTCGGTTTCAGGTCCACCATCAGGATCTCTACGCGATCGATCTTGGCCATGGCGGCGCCCCTCAAAGCATGTGGAAAAGTTCTGCCGTCTCCGCCCGCCGTCCGGCCTCCTTGCGCGCGGCAAGCGGCACCTGGCACGGCGGGCAGACGGCATACAACGGCTTGACATTCGGCGGAGTATTCGCGCGCTTGAACACGGCGTTGACGCCGAGCAGCCGGATCAACTTCGGCCATGCCGCCGCGTGCAGCGGCTTGTACTCTTCCGGCTTCACCGGCCTGACCCGGATAGCCATGCCGTAGCGCTTCATTGTCTGCCCCTGCTATTCGGCTGCATCCGGCGTTTCCTCCACGGCGTGGATGAAGCCCATGATCGCCTTGCTCATCGGGTCGTAGCGCCGGTCGTTGGCGACCTCACCAACCAGCCGGAAGTCGTGCATAACGAGGATGCGGTCGGCGACCGTGATGATCTCGGGCATCTCGGACGAGATGAGCAGGACGGAAACGCCGCCGGCGGCGATCTCGCCGATCAGCTCATGCAGGTAGGCCTTGGTCTTTATGTCTATGCCGACCGTCGGCTCGTCGATGATCAGGATCTCCACGTTCGCCGCGAGCCACTTGGCGACGTTCACCTTCTGCTGGTTGCCGCCAGAAAGATTGCCAACCGTTTGATCAAGCGACGGCGTTCTGACGTCCAGCCGCTGAACGTAAGGCTGGATCGCACGCGCTTCCTTGCGCGCGCCCAGCAGACCGAGCGGGCCGGCGAGGCGGCGCCAGATGGTTATGGCGACGTTCTCGCGGATCGAGTGCATGAGGATCAGGCCCTCCTGCTTGCGATCCTCGCTAATGAAGCCGATGCGATACCTCGCGAGCGCTTCGTGCATGTCGCGAATGCGCGTGGGCTTGCCGCGCACGAAGACTTCGCCGCCGGTAATCGTGCCTCCGCCAACCAGCGCGCGCGCAAGTTCGCTGCGCCCCGCCCCGACCAGTCCGTAAAGCCCGAGGATTTCCCCGCGATGCAGCGCCAGGTCGACGCCGCGATGGCCGAACGATGTCGCCAGCCCCCGCGTTTCCAGAACGACGTTGCTCTGGTCGACCGTGCGCCGGCCGAGCTGCGCCTCGCGTTCCTCGCGGCCGATCATCAGCGAGACCAAACGCCCGCGCGACATGTTGCTCATCGGTTCGTTCGCTACCGCGACTTTCCCGTCGCGGAGTACCGTCACGCGGTCGGCGATCGCGAACACCTCCTCGAGCTTGTGGCTGACGAACACGATGGCCACCCCGTCGGCGCGCAGCTTGCCGATCAGGTCGAACAGCGCGGCCGTCTCGTGCTCGGTGATCGATGCGGTCGGTTCGTCAAGCAGCAGGCATTTGGCTTCCAGCGACAGCGCCTTGGCAACCTCGACGATCTGCATCTGCGCCACCGAAAGCGTGCGTACCTCGGCCTTGGTGTCGATGCTGCGGTCGAGCAGATCGAGATGCCGCCGCGCCTCTCGGTTCACACGCGCATAGTCCACCAGACCGTTCTGCGTCGGCAGCGCCTCGAGCAGGATGTTTTCGCCGACCGTGAAGCGCGGGATCAAGTTGCGCTCCTGGTGCACGGCGGCGATGCCGGCGGCTATCGCGTCGCGCGGCGAATTGAAGATTGCGTCCTTCCCGTCGATCAGCACGTGCCCGGCGTCCGGCCGATAGATGCCGGTGATGATCTTGATCAGCGTCGACTTGCCGGCGCCGTTTTCACCCATGACGGCGTGGATCTCGCCCGGCGCCAGCGCCAGGGATACCTCGTCGAGCGCCCGCACGCCGGGAAACGCCTTGCTCACCTTGTCGATCGTCAGGCGCATCGCGCTCAGTCCGTTCCGGTGCGCACGGCGCGCCATCGATTGAGCCAAACTGCGGCAAGGATCAGCGCACCAAGCAGGAACTGCACCCAGTAGGGGTCAACCTTCGCAAGCACCATGCCGTTTTCGATCAGCGCGATAAGGACGACCGCAAACATCGTCCCGAGGACGGAGATGTAACCGCCGGTGAGGGCCGCTCCGCCGATGATCGGCGCGGCGAAGGAAAGAAGCAGCCAGTCGGCGCCGATGGTCGGCTGCGCCGAGCCGAGCTGGGCGACGGCGAGGATAGCGGCAATGCCGGCGAGCGTGCCGGAAAGCGCATGCGCGACGACAACCGCGCGGTTGCGCGAAATGCCAGACAGGTCAGCCGCGTTGGGATTGCCGCCAACCGCAAGCAAATGGCGGCCCGGCACGGTACGCGCGAAAAACAGGCCGAGCAACGCTGCAACGATCAGAGGGGCAATCAAGAGATAGGGGAAGGCGGACAGGTGCTGTTCGCCGAATGCGACCAGCACCGGTGGCATCTTGTAGAAGGGGATCGATCGCGTGATGCCGAAGTTGATGCCGGTGAAGGCGGATGCGGTCGCAAGCGTGATGATGAACCCGTTGATGCCAGTGCGCACCGTCAGCAAGCCATTGACGAGTCCGCCGGCAGCGCCCAGCACCACCGCCGCGACAACCGCCACCGGCAGGGGAACGCCGAGCACCTCCATCATGCCGCCGAAGCAGATTGCAACCAGCCCGCCCAGGGCGCCAACGGAAAGGTTCAACTGCCCGACGCCGAGCGTGACCATCTGGGCAAAACCGACCAGCAGGCTGACGCAGAAGCTGCGCAGCATGACGTAGAGGTTGAACTCGGTGAGGAAATTCGGCGCCACCCACGAGAGAATGATGCCGCCCAGCACGATCGCGGCGGCGAGGCCCGACCATTCCACCATGACGAGCCTGCGCAGCATCCTCATCGCCGCACCATCTTGATGCGCTCGGCATAGACGCTCCGGTAGCGGTCGACCAGCACCGCGAAGAGCAGGATCACACCGAGGAAGAAATCAAGCCAGAAGCTGCCGATCTGCAGCACGAGCAGACCGCTGCGGATGGTTGTTACCAGCAACGCGCCAAGCGCACTGCCAACGACCGACACGAACCCGCCCGAAAGCAGCGTGCCGCCGATCACCGGCCCCAGGAAGGAGGGCAACAGCCAGTCGTTTCCGCCGACGGAAGGCATCGCCGCGCCGAGGCGCGATACCAGGAGCACGCCGGCGATTGCCGCCAGCAGCCCCGAGAGCGTGTGCGCGATCACGATGATGCGGCCGACCGGCACGCCCGACATCGCCGCTGCGCGCGCATTGGCGCCGGCGGCAAGAATCTGCCGCCCAAGCGTGGTGTAGCGGAAAAGCACGAAGAGCAGCACGCCGAGGCTCAAGGCAACGATGAGCAGCGGCGACACAAAGCCGATTTTCATGCGTCCAAAGGCACTCACCGCCGGCGGCAGCCTGTTGAGCGGCACCGCCTTGGTCAGAATGAGCATGCCACCGGAGAAGAGGTTGGCGCTGGCGAGTGTGATGATGAAGGCGTTGACCCCCGTTCGCACGATCGCGAAACCATTGAGCCAGCCGAGCGCGGCGCCCAGCGCCAGCGCGCCGACCACAGCCAACCACACCGGCAGCCCCACTGTCTGCATCAGATAGCCGGCGGTCATGACGGCACAGACGCCGATGGCGCCCACCGCGAGGTTCATGCCGCCCGTCGCCAGCACCACCATCTGCGCAAATCCGATGATGATGTCGATCGCGAGCGCGCGGCCGATGTTGAACAGATTGAAGGGCGACAGGAAGCCGGATGCCTGCGAGGCGAAGAAGACCCAAAAAGCGAGGATGATGATGACCAGGCCGAACTGCGCCAGCAGCATGCCAATGTTGAGGAGCCGTTGCGGTGCAGGTGCTTCGCTGATCGCTTCGTCGCTCATGAACGATGGCTTCCGCGGGTTTTCACAGGAACGCACCAGCCAGCGCCGCGGCAAACCGACAACCGATTTACCACGGCCGGCCGGTCCGGGGCGGCACGACCCCGAACCGGCGGCAGGCTAGCCCGGCTTATTTGCAGTTAAGGTATGTCGACTTGAACTTGCTCTGGAGATCGGCCGTGATCTTCTTCAAGTCATCCTTGTAAGACGTCAGGTTGGCCTGGCTGATCAACAACGTGCCCGAATCGATGAAACGGGCGGTCTGTGGCGTCTTGATCCACGGAGCGTCGGCCTTCACCGTGCAGTTGCCGCTCGCAAGTAGATCGAGTGCATAGGCACCGACATACCCCTGACCATACGGATTTTGCGCCATGGTGCCGGCGATGAAGCCGTCCTTGATGGCGCCCAGTACGA
>CAZSWL010000242.1:0-5276 GCA_964610725.1 uncultured Bauldia sp. | reverse complement strand
CGGCGTCACGCTGATCCCCTGTGTCCCCAGCCGGTCGATCTCCTCGACGAAGGCCCACGGATCGACGACCACGCCGTTGCCGATGATCGACAGCTTGCCGGGACGGACGACCCCGGCCGGCAGCAGGCTCAGCTTGTAGCTGACCCGGTCGATGACCAGCGTGTGACCGGCGTTGTGGCCGCCCTGAAAGCGCACGACGATGTCGGCGCGTTGCGACAGCCAGTCGACGACCTTGCCCTTGCCCTCGTCGCCCCACTGCGCTCCGACGACGACTACGTTCGCCATGTCTCAACGTTCCCCGCAGTCCGATGCTCTGAGCCGGGGCACCGGCGTGGTTTCGCCCCGGCCGCGGGGCCGGGGCGAGGCGCCGCGGACTATACAGCCTGCCCCCGAGCGGCGCGACCCGGCCGTGGGCAGGTTTATTTGCGGCCAACTTCGGGTACAAGGGCCGGTCCATTGGGCTAGGCCTTCATGTCTGAAACCCGTGAGCCGCTTGTTTCGGTTGTCATCCCGGCGCGTAACGAGGCCGACAACCTCCTCGAACTCATCCCCGAAATCGCCTCGGCGGCGGGCACCCTCGCCTACGAGATCGTCGTCGTCGACGACGGCAGCACCGACGCCACCGCCGCCACGCTGACGCGTCTGGCCGCGCAGGCACCCGTCCGCCGCGTCGGCCACGCCCTCTCCCTCGGCCAGAGCGCGGCGCTCTACTCCGGTGCGCTCGCCGCCCGCGGCTCGCTGGTCGTCACCCTCGACGGCGACGGCCAGAACGACCCGCGACCGATCCCCGCCTTCATCGACAAGCTCGCCGACCCGGCCGTCGGCCTGGTCGCCGGGCAACGGGTCGCCCGCCGCGCCTCTTTCGCCAAGATCGTCGGCGCGCGCATCGCCAATGCCGCCCGGCGCGCCGTCCTCAATGACGACACCGGCGATACCGGCTGCGGCATCAAGGCGTTTCGCCGCGACGCGTTCCTGCGGCTTCCCTACTTCGACGCCATGCACCGCTTCCTGCCGGCCTTGTTTCTTGGCGACGGCTGGCTGATCGTCCGGCTCGACGTCGTCGACCGACCGCGCCGGCACGGCCGCTCCAACTACGGCATCGTCGATCGTCTGCTCGTCGGCATTGTCGATCTCTGCGGCGTGTGGTGGCTGTTGCGTCGCCGCCGCCGCAATCCCCTGAGAGCGGAGCACACCGCCAAATGATCAGCGTAGCGTCCTTCTGGATCGTCATCGGGTTCATCGGACAAGCCATGTTCTCGGCGCGCTTCCTCGTGCAGTGGATCGCCAGCGAGCGGGCGCGGCAGAGCGTCATCCCCACCGCCTTCTGGCTGTTCTCCCTGGCAGGCGGCGCGATCCTTCTCGCCTACGCCATCTATCGGCGCGATCCGGTTTTCATCGCCGGGCAGGCGGGCGGCCTGTTGATCTACAGCCGCAACATCTTCTTCATCGCCCGTCGACGGCGAGCGGTGGCCACCGCTGTCCGCGAGCCGAGCCGCCGCTGAGCCAGACCCCTGCTCAGCCGCACGGGGCGAGCGGTTCGATCGTGCCGCGCCGACCGGCGAGCAGGAAGGCCTGATAGGAGCGGCTCGACGTCGGGCCGGTGGGGGTCGCGAAGGAGCCGAGATCACTGACCTCGGCGAAGGCGCCCGTCAGGCGCGCCGCGCCGGGGCAGGCGGACAAGAACAGGATGGGCTCGGGCGCCGATGCATCGAGCGCCCGGTTGAGCTCGAAATGACCGGTCGGCCGGCGGTTGTGCGACCAGATGAAGATCGGACGGGGATCGTCACGGCGATAGTAGGTCAGCGTCGACACTTCGTCGCGTCCCTCCGCGGCGATCGATGCCGCGCCGCTCGCCTCGGCCAGCTCTCCCACTTTCTCGCCGAGCCCCTGCCACCCCAGCATGTTCCGGTAGAAGACGTCGCCGTCCTGAACGAGCGCCGGTATGGTCACCCGCTCGGCGAACGCATCGGCCACGAGCAGGACCGCCTGCGCGCACACGCCGACCGCAACGCCAGCGGCAAGCGTGCGCCACCAGCCGCCGCGTACCAGACAGGCGGCGGTGACCACGACGGCGGCGATGGCGGCGGTTGCCGCCCAGTTGGCATAGGCCTGGCCGCTGTAAAGTCCGGCGAGCGTGACGAGCACCAGCGGCGGCGCCGCGAACGCAAGCATCACCCGGTCATCCCTGCCCAGCTTGCCGCCGCCGAAACGGGCGAAGAGGACAATCAGCGCGGCAAACGTAACCGGGCCGAACACGGCAAACTGGGCGGCGACGAATTCGATCGTCTCCTGGATGTGGGCGTGCCCTCCGCCCATCGGTTCGACGTAGGCGGCGGTGGCATCGGCGGTGACCAGGTGATTGCCGACGTTCCACACGATGTTGGGCACGAAGATCGCCGCGCCAACCGCCAGTCCGACCGACAGCCGCGGGCTTTTGGATAATCTGCGTGCCTCCTGGCTGACCGCGGTCGCGACGACGACACCGAGGACGAAATAGGCCATCGCGTACTTGGCCAGCATTCCGCCGCCGAACGCGATCGCCAGCAGCGCGCTCCACCGCCAGCCGCCGCCGCGCATGAGCTTGACGTAGGCGAAGAGCGCCAACGACCAGAACAGCAGGAGCGGCACGTCGGTGGTCATCAGACGCGAGGAGAAATCGACGCCGGGCGCCGTCGCCAGACTCAGCCCGGCCCAGAAGGCAACGGTTCGCCCGTAGAGCTCGCGCGCGATCGCATAGACGACGACGGCAGTGCCGGCATAGAGGAGCGGCGCCGGTGCCCTGATGCAGGCGATGCTGTCGCCGCAGGCAAGCCCGCTCAGCCAGTCAATCCAGGCGATCAGGGGCGGCTTCGAGAAATAGCCGAAGGCGAGCGCGTGCGACCAGCTCCAATACTGAGCCTCGTCGACATCGATGTTCACCGCCGAGAATTGCTGGCCGGCCAGGCGCACGAGGGTAAGCGCCACCACTGCCGCAACGAACACGGCCGCGCTTTCGGCCGCCGGTTGCGCGCGCACGCCTAGTCCCTCGTCGACGCTCGCCATCGGGCCCGCTTGGCGCAGAATTGGACTTGGGCCGCTGCCAGTAGCACCCAATGTGGTTTAGGGATTTGACCGGGGGCTGGCAATGTGGAACTTGGCACAGGCCGGTTGTGCGCGGCGGCTGCCGCGGCCCGAACGAGCAGGAATCCCGAGTCCCCCGTCCCTCGCATGGAAAGCCACCCGCCCTGGCCGAGTCCGGCGCGTTCCCGCCGAGCGTTGTTCGACCGGCCCTATGTGCTGCTGTCGCTGACCTCGCTGTTTTGGTCGATCAACATCGTGCTCGGCCGCTTCATCGCCGGCACCGTGCCGCCGATCGCGCTCACCGAGATCCGCTGGACCGGCGCCGCGCTGATCCTGCTGGCGCTGGCCGGCCCCCGTCTGGCACGCGATTGGCCGACCATTCGCGCCCACCTCGGCACCATGCTGCTGCTGAGCTTCACCGGCATCGCCGTCTACAACAGCCTCGCCTACACCGGCCTGCAGTTTACCGAGGCGATCGACGGTCTGTTGATGCAGTCATCGGCGCCGCTGATGATCGCGCTGTGGTCGCTGATCCTCTTCCGCGACCGGCTGACGCTTGCCCAGCTGCTCGGCATCCTCATGTCGCTCCTCGGCGTCATCGTCATCGTCACCCGCGGCGACGTCTGGCTGCTGGTGGCGGTGGTCAGCTACGCGCTCTACGCCGCCCTGCTCCGCCTCACCCCGCCGATCCACTTCCTCTCCTTCCTCGCCTTCATCATCGCCGCCGGCGCTGTCATGCTGGTGCCGGTGACCGCCGTCGAGTACCTGGCCGGCCGTCGCATCATCTTCACTCCGGCCGCCTTCGCCGTGCTTGGTTACGTGATCGTGTTTCCCTCGGTGATCGCCTACCTGTGCTTCAACCGCGGCGTCGAGCTGATCGGCGCCAACCGCGCCGGCCCTTTCTTCCACCTGATTCCGGTGTTCGGCTCGGCTATCGCGATCGTCTTTCTCGGCGAGCGGCCGCAGCTCTTTCACGGCGCCGGCTACGCGCTGATCGTCGCCGGCATCGTCGTGGCGCAGAGGGGTGCGCGACGACGCCGTCCCGGCTGAGGCGGTGGATCAGAAGCTCAGCCGCTTGGCCTGAACGACGCCTTCGAGCGCGCGCACCCGTTCGAGCACCTCCTCGCCGATCGGTTCGTCGACCTCGATGAGGGCGATGGCATCCTGGCCGGGCGCCGAGCGACCGAGGTTGAAGGTGGCGATGTTGACCTGCTCGCTGCCGAGCACCGTGCCGAGCCGCCCGATGAAGCCCGGCCTGTCCTGGTTGGTGATGTAGAGCATGTGCGGGCCGAAGCTGGCGTCGAGGTTGATGCCCTTGATCTGGATGATGCGCGGCTTGCCGTCGGAGAAGACGGTGCCGGCCACCGAGCGCTCCTGGCGCTCGGTCCTGACCACCAGCCGGATGTAGGTCTCGTAGGCACCGCGCTGCGACTGGCGCACCTCGTCGACGGCCATGCCGCGCTCGCGCGCTACCGTTGGCGCGTTGACCATGTTGACCTCGGTGAGGATCGGCCTGAGCAGGCCGGAAAGCAGGGCGGCCGTCAGCGCCTTGGTGTTCATGTCGGCCACGTCACCGGCGTATTCGATGGTGACGCCGAGCATGGTGGTCTCGGTGAGCTGGCCCGCGAACGAGCCCAGTGCCTCGGCGAGCCGGACGAACGGCCTCAACCGCGGCGCTTCCTCGGCCGTGATCGACGGCATGTTGAGGGCGTTGGCGACGGCGCCGTTGATCAGATAGTCGGACATCTGCTCGGCGACCTGGATGGCAACGTTCTCCTGCGCCTCGGTGGTCGCGGCGCCGAGATGGGGGGTGCACACCACATTGGGGATGCCGAACAGCGGGCTCGCCGTCGCCGGCTCGACCGCGAACACGTCGACGCCGGCGCCCGCCACCTTGCCCGATTTGAGAGCCGCAGCGAGATCTTCCTCGACCACCAGCCCACCGCGGGCGCAATTGATGATGCGGACCCCGTCCCGCATCCGGGCGATGGCATCGGCGTCGATGATCCCGCGGGTCTTGTCGGTGAGCGGGGTGTGCAGCGTGATGAAATCGGCGCGGCGAAAGAGCTCGTCGAGCTCGACGCGCTCGACGCCCAGCTGCATGGCGCGTTCGTCCGACAGGAACGGGTCGTAGGTGATCACCCGCATGCCGAGGGCGATCGCCCGCTCCGCCACGATCGAGCCGACGTTGCCGCAGCCGATGATGCCGAGCGTCT
>CAZSWL010000241.1:0-5718 GCA_964610725.1 uncultured Bauldia sp. | reverse complement strand
GTCAAGGTGGTCAAGAACAAGCTGGCGCCGCCGTTCAAGCAGGTCGAATTCGACATCATGTACGGCGAGGGCGTCTCCAAGCTCGGCGAGCTGATCGACCTCGGCGTCAAGGCCGGCGTGGTGGAGAAGTCGGGCGCCTGGTTTTCCTACGACAGCCAGCGCCTCGGCCAGGGGCGCGAGAACGCCAAGGCGTTTCTCAAGGAGAACGCGGGTATCGCCGCCGAGATCGAAAAGGCGATCCGCGCCAACGCCGGGCTGATCGCCGAGAAGTTTCTGGAACGCGGCGATGACGGCGGCGAGGGCGGTGCCGGCGAGGGCGCCGACGGTTAGACCCCGATGGAGCAGCGCCTCAGCGTGATCACCCTCGGCGTGGCCGATCTCGATCGGGCGCGCCGCTTCTACGAGGCACTCGGCTGGCGACGCGGCAACAACGACGCCAGCGTGGTCTTCTTCCAGATATATGGCGCCGTGCTGGCGCTGTGGTCGCGGGCCGCACTTGCCGGGGACGCCGGGATCGCCGACGCCGGCGGCTTCGGCGGGGTGACGCTTGCCTACAATGCGCACTCGAAGGCGGAGGTGGATGCGGTTCTCGCCGAGGCAGCCGCGGCCGGGGCCGCCATTCTGAAGCCCGCGGCCGACACCTTCTGGGGCGGCTACTCCGGCTACTTCGCGGACCCGGACGGGCACCCGTGGGAGGTGGCGTGGAACCCGCATTGGTCGCTTGACGAGGCGGGCGGGGTGAAGCTCTCCGGCTAGCGGCGTTTCGCCGCCGCTATTGTTGCTTGTTGAGTGCTCGTCGGCGCTCGGTTAGGGTCGCGGCGGGTGAGGCACATGACGACACGACCGGTTGAAGAGCACAGGGGCGTCATCGGCAACGCCGTGATGAAGGCGGGCCGCAGGCTGGTTTGGGGGCTCGACCGCTACTTCGGGCGCGCCTCGACGGTCGGCGACCGGCCGTTCTTCGACAACGCCGATTTCCCGTGGGTGCCGCGGGTCGAGGCTGACTGGCGCAAGGTGCGCGCCGAGCTCGATGCGCTCATGCCCTACACGGCATACATGCCGAACTTCCAGGACATTTCCCCGACCCAGCTCAATCTCTCCCAGGACGACGGCTGGAAGACCTACTTCTTCTACGCCTACGGGGTGAAGGCGGCGGGCAACTGCAAGCGCTGTCCGCAAACGGCCGGGCTGCTGAAGAGCATTCCGGGGATGAAGACGGCCTTCTTCTCGATCCTGGCGCCGGGGAAACACCTGCCGCCGCACCGCGGTCCCTACAAGGGGGTGCTCAGGCTGCACCTCGCGCTGATCATCCCGGAGCCGGCGGAAAAGTGCGGCATCCGCGTCGGCAGCGAGACCCGCCACTGGCAGGAAGGCAAGGCGATGGTGTTCGACGACACCTTCGACCACGAAGCATGGAACGACACCGACAAGCCGCGGGTGGTGCTGTTCGTCGACATCATGCGGCCGATGCGCTTTCCGGCCTCGCTGCTCAATTCGGCGATGACCTGGCTGATTGCGCTGTCGCCGTTCGTGCTCGGTTCGACCGGCAGCTATCTGCGCTGGGAGCGGCGGTTCGAGGCGATCGTCAACCAGGACGGCCGGAGCTGACGCGGGGCCGCCGGCCGGCCGCCGTTCGCTTTTCTGGACATGCTCGCCCGCCGGGCTGTAAAAGCGCCGGGCGGCCGCGCTGTGGACGGCCGTTCTTCGTCAAGCAACTGGCACGGCATGAGTAGCGTCAACGATATCCGCTCGCATTTTCTCGGTTTCTTCGAGAAGAACGGCCACACGCCGGTGGCGTCGGGGCCGCTCGTGCCGCGCAACGACCCCACCCTCATGTTCACCAACGCCGGCATGGTCCAGTTCAAGGACTACTTCACCGGTCACGCGACGCCGCCCTTTCAGCGGGCGGCGACTGCGCAGAAGTGCGTGCGCGCCGGCGGCAAGCACAACGATCTCGACAACGTCGGCTACACGGCACGCCACCACACCTTCTTCGAGATGCTCGGCAACTTCTCGTTCGGCGATTACTTCAAGGAACGGGCGATCGAGCTCGCCTGGACGCTGGTCACCAGGGAATTCGGCCTGGCCAAGGACCGGCTGTGGGCGACGGTCTACGTCGACGACGATTTCGCCTTCGACCTGTGGAAGAAGATCTCGGGCCTGCCGGAGAGCCGCATCCTGCGCATCGCCGGCAGCGACAACTTCTGGCAGATGGGCGACACCGGACCGTGCGGCCCCTGCTCGGAGATCTTCTACGACCACGGTCCCGAGGTCGCCGGCGGCCCGCCGGGCAGCGCCGAGGCGGACGGCGACCGCTTCGTCGAGATCTGGAACCTGGTGTTCATGCAGTTCGAGCAGGTCGCCGGCGGCAAGCGGATCGACCTGCCCAAGCCGTCGATCGACACCGGCATGGGCCTGGAGCGCACCGCGGCGGTGCTGCAAGGCGTCCACGATAACTATGACATCGATCTTTTCCGCACCCTGATCGCCGCCTCGGTCGACGCGCTCGGCGTCCCCGCCGAGGGCGAGCGTCGTGCCAGTCACCGGGTGATCGCCGATCACCTCAGGGCGTCGAGCTTCCTGATCGCCGACGGGGTGCTGCCCTCCAACGAGGGGCGCGGCTATGTGCTGCGCCGGATCATGCGCCGGGCGATGCGCCACGCCCATCTGCTCGGTGCCCGCGAGCCGGTCATGTACCGGTTGGTGGCGACGCTGGTCGCCGAGATGGGCCACGCCTATCCCGAACTCGTGCGTGCCGAGTCGTTGGTCACCGAGACGCTCAGGTTGGAGGAAAGTCGCTTCCAGCGGACGCTGGAACGCGGTCTGACCCTGCTCGACGAGGCGGCGGCGAATCTCGGCAAGGGCGACACGCTCGCCGGCGACGTCGCCTTCCGTCTCTACGACACCTACGGCTTTCCTCTCGATCTCACCGAGGACGCGCTCAAGACGCGCGGGATCGCAGTCGATACCGCCGGTTTCGAACGCGCCATGGAGAAGCAGCGCGAGGAGGCGCGGGCGGCGTGGGTCGGCTCGGGCGAGTCGCAGACCGAGCCGATCTGGTTCCGGTTGCGTGAAACACTGGGGGCGACCGAATTCCTCGGCTATGCCGCCGAAAGTGCCGGCGGCGAGATTGTGGCGCTGGTGCGCGCCGGCGAGGGCGTCCAGTCGGCGAAGGCGGGCGAGTCGGTCGGCATCGTCGTCAACCAGACTCCTTTCTACGCCGAGTCCGGCGGCCAGGTGGCCGATACCGGCATCATCAGCGGCGCCAACGGCGGCGCCATCATCGAGGACGTCCAGAAGCGCGCCGACGGGCTGATCGTCCATTTCGGCAAGGTGGACAGCGGCTCGCTCGCGGTCGGCGATGCGGTGCGCCTGGCCATCGACGGCCCGCGGCGGGCGTCGATCCGCTCCAACCATTCCGCCACCCATCTGCTGCACGCGGCGCTGAGGAGCGTGCTCGGGTCGCATGTCGCGCAGAAAGGCTCGCTGGTGGCGCCCGATCGGCTGCGCTTCGATTTCTCGCACCAGAAGCCGATGGACGAGCGGGAGATCGAGGCGGTCGAGGATCTCGCCAACCGCGTCGTCCTCGAGGACGCGCCGGTGACCACGCGCCTCGTGGATCGGGAGGAAGCGATCGCGTCGGGGGCAATGGCGCTGTTCGGCGAGAAATACGGCGACGAGGTGCGGGTGGTGTCGATGGGCACGGTTCCCGACGACCTTGCCGGGCGGACCTATTCGGTGGAGCTGTGCGGCGGCACCCACGTTGGGCGCACCGGCGAGATCGGCCTGGTGACGCTCACCGGCGAGAGTGCTGTGGCCGCTGGCGTGCGCCGCATCGAGGCGTTGACCGGCACGGCCGCCCGCAAGCATCTCGCCGAGCAGGAGAAGCGTCTCAAGGCGGTGGCGATGGCGCTGAAAGTGCGGGCGGACGAAGCGGCCGAGCGCACGGTGCAGCTGGTCGAGGAGCGGCGCCAGCTTCAGCGCGAACTCTCCGACGCCAAGCGCAGGCTCGCCATGGGCGGCGGCAACGGCGGCGAGCCCGCCATTCGCGATGTCGGTGAAGTCAAATTCATCGGCCGGGCGGTCAGCGGTATCGCGCCCAAGGACCTCAAGGGGCTGGCCGACGACGGCAAGCGCGCCGTCGGCTCGGGCGTCGTGGCCATCGTCGGGGTCAACGATGACGGCAAGGCCGGCATCGTGGTCGGCGTCACCGACGACCTTACCAGCCGCTTCAACGCGGTGGATCTGGTCAGGCGCGGTGCCGAGGCGCTGGGCGGCAAGGGTGGAGGCGGCCGACCCGACATGGCGCAGGCGGGCGGCCCGGACGGCGGCAAGGCGGAGGCCGCTCTCGCTGCGGTCGTGGAGGCGATTCGCTCGGGATGACGCCACCGCCGGAAGGATCCGCGTCTGCGAGAGGCAAGAGCGTCCGGCCTCACCCAACAACGTCGCGCAGCCCGCGCAAAGAGGGCAGCAGTAAATACCGCGCCCGGCTTCGTCGTCGGCTGTACGCGATCCTCGAGGAGGCGACCCCGACCGACCGCACGAGCATCGTTGTCGATCGCCTGATCATCCTGCTGGTGGTGATCAATCTCGTGGCGGTGGTGCTGGAATCCGACCCGTCGATCGGAAGCGCCTACCACGTGTTGTTCGCGATCATTGAGTTCTTCTCGCTCGTCGTCTTCACCGTCGAGTACGCCTTGCGGCTGTGGGTCGCGGTGGAACACGCCCCCTATCGGGTAGCTGGTCGCCGCAGTGCCCGGCTGGCCTACGCGTTGAGCGCCGCCGGTCTGGTCGATGTGGTCTCGGTGCTGCCGTTCTGGCTGGCGCTGTTCTTGTCGGCCGACTTGCGCGTGGTGCTCGTCTTTCGGGTCGTGCGGTTTCTCAAGCTCGCTAGGTATTCGCCGGCGATGCGCTCGCTGCTCGACGCGCTCTATGCGGAGCGGCGGGCGTTGTTCGGTTGTCTGGTCATCCTGGTCGGCGCTTCCCTGATTGCCGCCACGGCCATGCACGTGGTCGAGGGGCCCGTCCAGCCCGACAAATTCGGCACCATCGCCAGCTCCATGTGGTGGGCGATCGTCACGCTGGGGACCATCGGCTACGGCGACGTCGTGCCGATCACTCCGCTCGGCCGGATCGTCGCGGCGCTGACGATCTTCGGCGCCCTGATCATGATCGCGTTGCCGGTCGGCATCGTCGCCACCGCTTTCGCCAACGAGGTCCATCGCCGCGATTTCGTCATCACGTGGGGAATGGTCGCCCGCGTGCCGCTTTTCTCGGGGCTGAGCGCCGGCGAGATCGGCGACATCATGCGCCTGCTGTCGGCGCAGGCCGTCGAGCCCGGCGGCACTATTGTCCGGCGCGGCGATCCCGGCCGCTCGATGTATTTCATAGCCTCCGGCGAGGTCGAGATCGACCTGCCGCAGGAACGGGTGCGTCTCGGCGTCGGCCACTTCTTCGGCGAGGTGGCGGTGCTGCGTCGTGCGCGGCGGTCGGCGACGGTAACCGCGGTCTCGCGTGTCAGTCTACTGGTTCTCGATGGGAATGACCTGCGCGCCCTGATGGAGCGCGACAAGCGACTCGCCGAGCGTATCCGCGACGTGGCGCGTGAGCGCGTCGGCCACGACGTGGTCAGCGCCAGAGGCGACATTGTCGCCGACGAAATCAGGACCGACGCCGATAATCCCGACTGACGGCTCAGCCGAGCGCGGCCCCCAGATT
>CAZSWL010000240.1:0-8891 GCA_964610725.1 uncultured Bauldia sp. | reverse complement strand
CAGATGAGGCGCGTCGGCACCGTGTCGCCGGTCAACAGGCGGAAGGCGGTCCTGACCATGGTGGTGCGGACGACCTCGCCGAAGGTGCCGATGTGGGGGAGGCCGGAGGGGCCGTAGCCGGTCTCGAGGATGATGTGTTTGTCCGCCACCGGCCGCCGCCGGGCACGCGCGACGATCTTGCGCGCCTCCTCGAACGGCCACGCCTTGGAACGCTCCGCCGCCTGCCTCAACGCGGGAGAGAGGTCGAGGGGCGGCTGTGAGTGTGACGGCACGCGGCGCTATCCCTTTGATGGCGCGGCGAAACTAGAAAGAGCCGACAGGTCCGTCAACGTCGCTTGCGGTCGCCCCGGTCAGGCCATAGGTTGCCGGCCACCTCGCCACGTCGCAAAAGGGCGGCCGATGAACAAGATGACCAAACCGATCTCCCATCACGAGGCGCTGATCTACGCCATGGTGACGTTGTCGGCGGCCGACCGCACCATGACCGACGACGAGTTGCTGAAGATCGGCGACATCGTCAGGACGCTGCCGGTTTTCGGTGATTTCGACGCCGACCGGCTGGTCGCCACCGCCGAGGCCTGCGGAGCGCTGCTGCAGGCCGAGGACGGGCTCGATACGGTGCTCTCGATGATCGCCGCCTCGCTGCCCGAGCGTCTTTACGAGACCGCTTACGCCCTCGCCGTCGAGGTGGCGGCCGCCGACCTGCACGTCGAGCAGGAGGAGCTGCGCTTCCTGCAGATGCTGAGCGACATCCTCGAGCTCGACAAGCTCGTCATCGCCGCCATCGAGCGCTGCGCCCGCGCCCGCTACCGCACCTGATCGTTCAGAAGTAGCCGAGCGGGAAATAGCGCAGGTAGAGGTCGGCGTAGACGCCTTTTTCGTAGATGGCCTGGAGCGCGGCGTTGATCGCCTGCTTCACCTCGGGCGCGTCCTTGGCAACGGCGATGGCGTAGCCGCGGCCGAAGAAGCGCGATTCGAGATAAGGCCCGCCGGCAAACACGCAGCAGTGGCCGGCGGCAAGCGATTCGAGCCAGAAGCTCAACCGCAGCCCGTCGCCGAAATAGGCGTCGGCCTCGCCGTTCTTGACCGCCACGCGCGCGGCGTCGGCGCTCGGATAAAGCTTGCGGCCGACCTCCGGGAACATGGCGGCGAGATAAGCCTCATGGGCCGTTCGGGTGACGACGGCCAGTGTCTTGCCGCGCAGAGCCGCGGGCGTGGTCTGCATGCCGGCGTCCTCACGACGCACGACGAAGCGCGCCGCCGGGCGCAGATAGATATCGGAGAAATCCATGTTCTTGCGATTGTCGGCGTTGATGGCGATGCCGGCGATCACCGCGTCGGCCGACTTGTCGACAAGGTGGCTGACGAGGTCGTCCCATTGCCGCGCCTGGATGGTGCAGGCGATGGCGAGCTCGCTGCAGATCGCCCGCGCGAGATCGACGTTGAAGCCGGTGAGATGACCGTTGTCGTCAAGGAAATTGAACGGCGGGAAATCGTCGGTGGTGAGGAAGCGGAGGGCCTGAACGGTTCCGGTCGATGGGCGTTCGATACGCCGCCGCGGATCCCAGAAATCGGGAAGGACCACCGCCGGGCGGGTTTCGTCCGCGGTAGTGGCGACCGCCGCCGGCGTATGGCGCGCCGACGCCGCGACCGCCGCCGACAGCACCACCGCCGCGACAAGGAACAGCCAGGCAAGCCGACGGGAGAACATGGGCCTCATTATGGTCGCCAGCAAATTGAGTCTTCACGGGACAAGCCAATTGGGGCGATTATAGGGGATCGTACGGGCGCCGCCTGGCCGGAGCGGGCGCCCGGAAGGGGGGTGTGTGGCCAGGCCGCGTACAGCCGATCGGCCGAGTTCCTCCGCTCCTGGCGGCGGGGACGAGGCGCTGCTCTACCGGGAACGGGCGAAACGCCTTGGGCTGCCGTTCGCCTCGGCCGTGCATCTGGCGCCCGATGCCGCGATCACCGTCGAGGCGGTCCACGCCGGCAGCTTCGCCATGTCGGTGGCGGACGGCGCCGCTTACCTCGCGCCCGATGAGGCGGCGCTCGGGCGCATTGCCGCCTGGCTCGCCGGCAACCGGTCCGCCTGCGAGCGGCTGCGCGTGGCGACCCCGTCGGCGATCCGCACGGCGCTGATCGACGCCGGCGCGGCCCGCTTTGTCGCCGATGCAATCCGTCGCCTGGCTGCCCGTCATCCGCATCTGTCGGCCAGGCGGGTGATCACCGCCGGCCAGGCCGCAATCGGTCTCGCCGTCGTCGCCGCCATCTGCCTTGCCTTCGCCGTGGCGCCGACGCCGACGCTGGTTATCGTCAATCTGGTCGCCGCGACGCTCTTTTTCGGCGTGTCGGTCCTGCGCTTCCTTGCCGCCCGGCTGGCCTCCGGCCGGCGTCTGGTCGCCGAGGTATTGGCCGCACCGGCGCCAGACCAACTCCCCGTCTACACCGTTCTGGTGCCGTTGTTCCACGAGGCCGCCATGGTCCCCGACCTCGTTGCCGCCCTCGACGCGATCGAGTGGCCGCGCGACCGCCTCGACATCAAACTGATCGTCGAGGCAGGCGATCCGGCGACCGTTGCCGCCGCCCGCGCTGCGGTGGCCGGACCGCCCTACGAGGTCGTCGTGGTGCCGTCGGCGAAACCGCAGACCAAGCCCAAGGCGCTCGCCTTCGCGCTGCCGTTCGCCCGCGGCGAATTCGTCACCGTCTACGACGCCGAGGACCGACCGCACCCGTGCCAATTGCGCGAGGCGTACGCGGTGTTTGCGCGGGCCCCTGCCGAGCTTGCCTGCCTGCAGTCGTCGGTGGTGGTCGACAACGGCCGCGACGGCATTCTGGCGCGCCTGTTCGCCGTCGAGTACGCGGCACTGTTCGACGGGCTGCTGCCGGCGCTGGCCGTGCTGGGGCTGCCGCTGCCGCTGGGCGGCACGTCCAATCATTTCCGTCGCGAGGCGCTGGAAGCGGTCGGCGGCTGGGATCCGTTCAACGTGACCGAGGACGCCGACATGGGCCTCAGGCTCGCCCGCTTCGGCTATCAGGTCGCCACCCTCGATCTGCCGACGCGCGAGGACGCGCCGGCGACGCTGGGTCCCTGGCTTCGCCAGCGGACGCGCTGGTTCAAGGGCTGGATGCAGACCTGGTTGGTTCACACCCGCCAGCCGGTGCGGCTTGCCGGCGAGCTCGGCTGGCGCGGCTTCCTCGGTTTCAATCTGATCGGCACCGGCATCATCGTTTCGGCGCTGATCCATCCGGTCTACCTGGCCACGCTGGTGGCCATGATCACCAACCCGCTGCGCCTGTGGGGCGACGGCGGCGTGATCGCCTGCGGGGTGATCGGCCTCAACCTGTTCAACCTGATTGCCGGCTATCTGGCGGCGGCGGTTCTGGCGGCGCGCGCGCTGGCGCTGCGCGGGCGCACGGCGGAGGCCCGCGTGCTGGTTCTGTTGCCCGTCTATTGGCTGTTGATGTCGCTGGCGAGCTACCGCGCCCTGCTCCAGCTCGTCGTCAGGCCGCATCACTGGGAGAAAACGCCGCATCGCCGACGTTCCGGCGTCCACCGGCCGGTTCGCCGCCAATCCGCCGCTCCCGCCGCCCTTGCGTTTGCCCGGCGCCGGCCGGGCTGACGACGGCCGCCCGTCAGCGGCTCGCGCGGCCGAGGACCTCCATCAGCTCGGCCACCTTGCGTCGCTGCTCGTCGCGATCGCCGCTTGTGATGGCGTCCTCGACGCAATGGGCGACGTGATCGCCAAGAACCTCGTCCTCGATGCGGCGCAGCGCCGCGCGCACCGCGGCGATCTGCGTGATGACGTCGATGCAGTAGCGGTCCGCCTCAACCATGCGGACGATGCCGCCGACCTGGCCGGCGACCCGCTTGAGGCGCCTGAGCACCGATCCCTTGATTTCAGCGCGCATGTTGACGATGTATACCATACCGGGGTATGGTATAGCAACCGGTTTCCGGCCAGTGACCCACGGCCATGCGCGAGAGCGATCACAGCCACCACGACCACTATCACCACCATCATGGCGGGGCGGGGGACGCTGCCCCGGCGGCCGGCACCGCGATCGATCCGGTCTGCGGCATGACCGTCGACTTGTCCGCCGGCAAGCCGACCTACCACTATCACGGCACCACCTATCACTTCTGCGGCAAGGGTTGCCGCGACAAGTTCGCCGCCGACCCGGAGCGCTACCTGAAGGCCGCCGAGAAGCCTGCGGGCGGGCACCACGGACATCATGGTGCCGCGCCGGTGCTGCCGACGCCGCCGGTCGCTGGTGCCCTTTACACCTGTCCGATGCATCCCGAGATCGTGCGCGACCGGCCGGGCGACTGTCCGATCTGCGGCATGGCGCTGGAGCCGGTGGTGGCGAGCGCGCACGACGAGCCCAACCCCGAGCTCGCCGACATGACCCGACGCTTGTGGCTCGGCATCGCCTTCTCGATCCCGCTCCTGGTGTTGAGCATGGGCCCCCACGTCGGGCTCGGCTTCATCAGGACATCTTTCGGCGAGCGCCCGAGCCTGTGGCTGGAGCTGGTGCTGGCCTCGCCGGTCGTGCTGTGGGCGGGCTGGCCGGTGCTCGTGCGCGCCGTCAGGTCGGTGGCCAACCGCAGCCCCAACATGTGGACGCTGATCGGCATGGGGATAACGGCCTCATACCTGTTCAGCATCGTTGCAGTGCTGGCGCCGCAGATTTTTCCCCCCGGCTTCCGCGACCACAACGGGAACGTGGCGGTCTATTTCGAGGCCAGCGCGGTCATCGTCGTTCTGGTCCTGCTCGGGCAGGTGCTCGAGCTCGGCGCTCGCGAGCGCACCGGTTCGGCCATTCGCTCGCTGCTCGATCTCGCCGCCAAGACGGCAAGGGTCATCCGTCCGGACGGCCGCGAGGAAGATGTCGCCCTCGACCGGGTGGTCGTCGGTGATCGGTTGCGCGTGCGTCCCGGCGACAAGGTGCCGGTCGACGGCGTCGTGATCGAGGGCCGCTCCTCGCTCGACGAGTCGATGATCTCGGGCGAGCCGCTGCCGGTCGAGAAGGTGGCCGGCGACGAGGTCGTCGGCGCCACCATCAACGGCAGCGGCACTCTGGTGATGGAGGCGCGGCGGGTGGGCGCCGAGACCGTGCTCAGCCAGATCGTCGCCATGGTCGCCAGGGCGCAGCGCAGCCGGGCGCCGATCCAGCGGCTTGCCGACGCGGTTTCCGGCAAGTTTGTGCCAGCCGTCATCGCCGCCGCGCTGGTCGCCTTCGTTGCGTGGTCGATCTGGGGCCCGCCGCCGGCGCTCGCCTACGGCCTCGTTGCCGCGGTCGCCGTACTGATGATCGCCTGTCCGTGCGCGCTCGGGCTGGCCACGCCGATCTCGATCATGACGGCGACCGGGCGCGGCGCTCAGGCCGGCGTGCTGATCAAGGACGCCGAGGCGCTCGAGCGCTTCGCCGCCGTCGACACCCTGATCGTCGACAAGACGGGAACGCTGACCGTCGGCAAGCCGGCGCTGGCGGCGGTGCTGGCCGAGCCCGGGCACGACGAGGCCGACGTGCTGCGGCTGGCGGCGAGTCTCGAGCGTGGCTCCGAGCATCCGCTCGCCGCGGCGATCCTCGCTGGCGCCGAGGAGCGCGGCATCCGACTCGCCGAGGCGAAATCGTTCGAGGCGGTGACCGGCAAGGGCGTCACGGGCGTGATCGCCGGCCGGCCGGTTGCTCTCGGCAACGACCGCCTACTCGCCGACCTCGGTGTCGACGCCGCGCCCGCGAGCCAGGACAGCGACCAACGCCGCGACCGCGGCGAGACGCTGATGTTTGTGGTGGTCGATCACGCCGTCGTCGGACAGATCGCCATCGCCGATCGGATCAAGCCGACCGCGGCCGCCGCGATCGCTGCCCTGCATGGCGAGGGCTTCAGGATCATCATGGCGACCGGCGACAATGCCCACACCGCCGCCGCAGTCGCCGGCGAACTCGGCATCGACGAAATCCGCGCCGGGGTGTTGCCGGCGGACAAGGTGGATATCGTCAAGGAACTGCAGGCGAGGGGCCGCAAGGTTGCCATGGCCGGCGACGGCGTCAACGACGCCCCGGCTCTCGCCCAGGCCGACGTCGGCATCGCCATGGGAACCGGAGCCGATGTGGCGATCGAGAGCGCCGGCGTTACCCTGGTCAAGGGCGACCTTGCCGGTATCGTGCGCGCCCGCCGCCTGGCGCGGGCGACCATGCGCAACATCAAGCAGAACCTGTTTTTCGCTCTGGTCTATAACGCCGCCGGTGTTCCGGTGGCGGCCGGCATCCTCTACCCGTTCATCGGGTTCCTCATCTCGCCGGTCGTCGCCGCCGCTGCGATGAGCTTCTCGTCGGTCTCCGTCATCACCAACGCGCTGAGGCTGCGGCGGCTGCCGCTGTAGTTCTACGCCGGCAATCCGCGTCGGATCGCCCGTCCCACCCGTTGCCCTGCGCACGCTCAACCGATCGGCCGAGCGTTCGAACGCCTTGATCTACCCTATCGTTTGCGATCAAATCAAACCATCTGGGCAGACGTGACAGCGCAAATGGGACTTCGCGAGGGAGGAAGGACGATGACCACAGACAACAAACCCGTTTCAAGACGCAGGTTTCTCAAGAGCTCCGGCGTTGTCGCCGGCGCCGCCGCGACGACCGTGGCGGCACCGTGGGTGCGCCGGGCCGACGCCGCCGACACCGTCACCTGGAAGGTGCAGACATCGTGGCCGGCCGGCGTCGGTCTCGAGACCTTTCAAAACTGGTGCGGCACGATCAAGGAAAAGACCGGCGGGCAACTGGAGTTCCAGCCGTTCAAGGCCAAGGACATCGTCGGCGACTTCGAGCTGTTCGACGGCGTCAAGAACGGCGTGCTCGAGGCGATGAACTCGTTTTCGCTCTACTGGGCGGGCAAGCTGCCGGCCACGGCGTTCATGAGTTCGTACGCAATGGGCCTGCGCTATCCCCATGAATGGGACATCTTCTTCTATTCGAAGGGCGGGCTGAAGGCGGCGCGCGAGGTCTACGCCGCTCAGGGCCTCTATTACGTCAACCGCATCCACCACGGCCCCAATATCATCCACTCCAAGGTGCCGATCCGTTCCTTCGAGGATTTCAAGGATCTCAAACTGCGCGTGCCGGGCGGCATGATCGCCGAGATTTTCGCCAAGGCCGGCGCCAAGACGACGCTGCTGCCGGGCGGCGAGGTGTTCTCGGCGCTGGAGAAAGGCACCATCGACGCCGCCGACTATGTCGGGCCCGCGGTCAACTGGGCGCTCGGCTTCCAGCAGGTGACCAGCTACATCTCCATGGGCCCGCCCGGACTGGAGTCGATCTACCAGCCGGTCGATCTGATGGACTTTGCCGTCAACATGGATGTCTGGAACAAGCTCCCCGACGACATGAAGGCGTTCGTCGAGGATGAAATCCAGGTCTATTCCAACACTCATTTCGGTGCGATTCAGGCGGCCGACATGGATGCCTGGCACAAGTTCACCGACAAGGGCATCGAGATCAACCGGCTCGGACCGGACGACCTGCAAAAGTTCCAGGACGTTGCGGTGCCGGTCTGGTTCGAATGGGCCAACAAGGACAAGGATGCCGCCCGTATTTTCAAGATGCAGCTCGAGATCTTGGAAAACCCGACGGTCGGCTACGTCACGCCCGACATGTACAAGGGCCTGACCATCAACCTCTAGGACTTCCAGCGCGCCCGCCCCGGCAAGGCGGGCGCCTCCCTCCTGTCGACGGGGCCGCGGCCTGCGATGCCATCGCTGCATTTCGTTTTGCCGCACTGGCTTTACTGGTCGGAGCTCATCTTCTTTCCGTTGATCGCCACCTATCTCGTCCGGCGTCAGCGCCAGCGCGCCGACGCCGGCAGGGCGAACCATTTCCTCGCCTATCTTTTTCTGGTGACCGCCGGCTTCGTCGGCATGCATCGCTTCTACCTGCGCAACGTCTGGGGCCTGATCTTCATTCCGGTGTTCCTGGCGGTGCTGTGGACCAACGCCCACGTCCGCGTCGAGCGCGAGCACGTGTCGTTGACGCGCTCCGTTTCCGAGCGCAGCGAGCGGCTATTGAAGCGGGCGCAGGAAGCAGCCGACAAACAGCAGCCCGACGCCGCGGCCAAGCTGGCCAAGGCGCGGTCCGACGCCGACGGCGCTTCCCAGGCGTTTGCCGCTTCCCGGGCCGCGCTCACCGCCGCCGACAACTACAACCGTATCGCCGCGATCGTCCTAGGGCTGATGCTGCTTGGCGACGCCTTGCTGATCCCGGGACTGGTGCGTCGCACGCGCGCCGCAGAGCAGCAGGCACCGCCGCTTGCCGCGCATCCCATGGAAACGGCGGTGCCTGAGCCGCAAACCATCCTGCCGGCGCCGACCGGCTTTCTCGGCGCCATCGACTGGCTGGTGGCCCGTGTCGGCGAGCTGGTCGCCTATTGGGCGGTGATCGCGGTGTTCACCTACTACTACGAGGTCATCGCCCGCTACATGTTCAACTCGCCGACCAACTGGGTGCACGAGAGCATGTTCCTGATGTTCGGCATGCAGTACATGCTGGCCGGCGCCTATGCCTACCGCGACGAGACCCACGTCCGCGTCGACATCCTCTACAGCAAGCTGCCGCGGCGCGGCCGTGCCGTCTGCGATGTCATCACCTCGGCGTTCTTCTTCCTGTTCATCGGCACCATGCTGGTGACCGGCTGGCGTTTCGCCAGCGACGCCATCTCGGTTCGCGAGGTGTCGTTCACCGAATGGGGCGTGCAGTACTGGCCGGTCAAACTGATGATCCCGGTCGGTGCCGCCCTGCTCATCCTGCAGGGGTTCTCGCGCCTGTTGCGCGATATCGCCATCGTCGTGCGCAAGGCGGGTTGAACCGTGGGTCTCGACCTCCCCATCCAGTGGCTGAGC